>NZ_JBIXLN010000010.1:0-120382 GCF_045798555.1 Paeniglutamicibacter sp. MACA_103
GGGCCCCCACACAAATCAAAAGGTTGGTCGGGTTACTTGACCAGGTAGCCGCGCAGGTCCTCGAGAACCAGTGAGGCGCCTGTCGGGCCAAGGCCCAGGAACCAGACGTCGTCGTTCACGCGCTGCACGTTGCCGGCCTTGACGGCCTCGAGCTTGTCCCAGATCGGGCCCTCGAGCGCGGCCTTTTCGCCGGTGGCCTCGGGGGTTCCGTACGAGGTGTAGAAGATCCAGTCCGAATCGGCCTCTGCGAGGTTCTCCGCGGAGATCTCCTTTGCCAGGTCGTCAATGTCCTGGTTCTCCGGGCGGGAGAGGCCCGCGTCGTCAAGGATCACGCCGATCAGCGAGGCGTTGCCGTAGAGGCGGACCTTTTCGGGCATGAAGCGCAACAGTGAGATCTTCGGATCGCCCTCAACGTCCTTGCCCAGCGCCGTGGCCTTGTCCTGGTAGGCGTTGAGCACCTCGACGGCCTTGGTCTCCTCGCCAAGGGCCGCAGCGGCGAGGCGGAAGTTTTCCTTCCACGGGTAGCCCGGGCGGATGGAGAAGACGGTCGGGGCGATCTGTGACAGCTGCGGGTAGAGCTTGTCGGCGCGCAGCTGCGAGCCGATGATCAAATCCGGCTTCAGCGCCGCGACGGCCTCGAGGTTCAGTTCCTGGATGGTGCCCACGGTCTTGGCGTCCTTGACCGCGTCGGCCAGGTAGCTGGGGATCGAGTTGGCGCCCTCGGTGGAAGGGATGCCGACCGGGGTGATGCCCAAGGAGAGCACTGCATCGAGTTCGCCGGTGTCCAGCACCACGACGCGCTCGGGCTTCTTGGCGATCTCGGTCTCGCCGTTGGCGTGGTTCAGGGTGCGCGGGAAGACCCCCGGTGCCACGTTGGCACCGAACTTGGCGGTCGCCTCGTCCGCGGTGGAGAATCGCTCGCCGCCTACCGCGACGTCGGAATTGCCCGGCGCGGTGTCGGTTGCACCGCCGGCTGCGCAGCCCGCGGTCAAGGCGATCAGGAATAGTGCGGCTGCTGCCTTGGCGGCGCCGAAGCGGGGCCTGCGGCTCGAAGGAATCAATTTCACCACGCAAATGTATCGTATTGATGTTGCCCGTGCCTAAGCGGCGTTGTTCGAGGGAGACGGCGACGCGGTAGTGTTGAACGGTTCGAAGCTAAGGAGACGATTCGTGGCCAGTCCCACCCCCGCTGCGGTGAACCCCGAAAACGGCCAAGCCAGCGGCGTAAACGACGATCGCCTGGGCTTGCCGTCTGCCTCGGGAACGTTGTTGCCCACGAAGATTCCGGGCGCACTTGCCCGCCGCATGGCACTTTTGGTCTGTTTCGGAATGTTGCTTGCACTGCTGGCGCTTTTATCCCTGGCGGTGGGATCCAAGCACATTGAGCTCTCGGTGGTCCTGGATGCGCTGCTGGCCCCGAACGACTCTGCGGACCACGCCATCATCCGTGACTCGCGGCTCCCGCGGGCGGTCCTGGGCGTCCTGGCCGGAAGCGCCCTGGGCATTGCCGGGGCACTGGTCCAATCCATGACTCGCAACGCGCTGGCCGAGCCGGGCATCCTCGGCGTGAACGCCGGCGCCTCGCTGGCCATCGTCATCGCCGTGGGCACCTTCGGGGTGGACGGGTTCAGCGGATACGTCTGGTTTGCCTTTGGCGGTGCGGTGCTGGCCACCGGCGCGGTGTACCTGGTCGGGATGGCCGGGGCACGCTCCAACGATCCGGTCCGCCTGGTGCTGGCCGGGGTGGCACTCGGCGCGGTGCTTTCCGGGATCGGCACCGCCCTGGCCCTGGTGCACCCCGCGGCCTTCGACCAGCTGCGCGCCTGGACCATCGGCTCGCTGGAGGGGCGCTCCACCGAGGTCCTGGCCCCGCTGGGAATCGCCGTGCTGGCTGGCTTCGTCCTGGCGTCCTTCACCGGCCGCTCGCTGAACGCGCTGGCGCTGGGGGACGACACGGCCCTGGCCCTGGGCTACAAGGTGGGACGGGCCCGCGTGCTGATCCTGCTCGCCGTCACGGTGCTGGCCGGCGCGGCAACCGCCGCGGTGGGGGCGATCAGCTTCCTGGGCCTGATGGCACCGCACCTGGCCCGCCGCTTCTCCGGTCCCGACGCCCGCTGGATGCTGGCCTACACCGCGGTGCTCGCCCCGATCATCCTGCTTGTCGCCGACGTGCTGGGCCGGGTCGTCATCCCCGGTGAACTCGAGGCCGGGGTGGTCTGCGCGTTCGTGGGCGCCCCGGTGCTGATCATGCTGGCCCGCCGCAGGAAGCCGGTGGCGGTATGAGCGCCGAGACCCGGGCCCGGACAACCAAGCCAGGGAACGGTTTCGTGAAGGTTCCCGGCAGGGCCCGGCGACTGGGCCGCGAGGCCGCGCTCTGCCTGCTGCTCTCGGCCCTGGCCGTGCTGTTCGCGCTGCTGGTGGTCGGCAGCGGCGACTACCCCATGGGGCCCGGAAAGGTGCTGGAGGTGATCCTTGGCGGCGGCCAGGGGCTGGAGAACACCATCGTGTTCCAGTGGCGTGCCCCGCGCGCCGTCGCCGCCCTGGCCTTCGGCGCCGCGCTGGGCGTCGCGGGCGCGGTGTTCCAGTCGCTGACCCGCAACCCGCTGGGATCCCCGGACATCATCGGCTTTTCCACCGGCGCCTACACCGGGGCGCTGCTGGCCCTGACCCTGGTCGGAGGCAGCTTCCTGGCGACCTCGCTCGGCGCGCTGGCCGGCGGCCTGTTGACCGCGGTCGCCGTGTACTTCCTGGCCTGGCGGCGCGGCTCGCACGGCTTCCGGCTGATCCTGGTGGGCATCGGGATTTCAGCGATGCTCGCGGCCCTGAACCAGTGGCTGGTGCTGCGCGCGGAGATCGAGGTGGCCATGGCCGCCGCGGTGTGGGGAGCCGGCACGCTAAACGGGGTCGGCTGGCCGGTGCTCGTTCCGGCGCTGGTCGCCATCGTCCCGATCCTGGTGCTCACCGTGGCCGGCGGCCCGAAGCTGAACATGCTGGAAATGGGGGACGACACCGCGACCGCGCTGGGCGTGCACGTCGAGCCCACCCGCCTGGCGATGATCGTGCTGGCGGTGTTGCTGACCGCCGCCACCACCGCGATCGCCGGGCCCATCGCCTTCGTGGCCCTGGTGGCGCCGCAGCTGGCCAAGCGGCTGAACCGGGCGGCGGGCATGCGTCTGCTCCCGGCCGCCTGCATGGGCGCGCTGTTGCTGGTGGCCAGCGACCTGGTGGCCCAGCGCGTGTTCGCGCCGGTGCAGCTGCCGGTGGGCGTGGTGACGGTGAGCATCGGCGGGATCTACCTGATCTGGCTGCTGGCCCGCGAGGGACGTGCCGCCAAGCGGAGCTAAGCGTCGGCGGAGCGCAGCCAGGCCGCCGCGTTGGCGCCCAGCAGCCCCTTCGCGGCCAGCGCCGGCCCGTCCGCGGCGGAGAAGAGCAACGGCTCTCCCTGCGGCAGCGGCACCGGGGCGCCGGAAAGGTTCAGCACGTTGACGGTGTCCCCGTTGCGGATGGCCAGGACCTCGGGCAGCTGAGGGTTGGCGTAGAAGGCCAGCGAGCCCAGTCCGAGGCCCAGTTCGCTGCGCAGGGCAAGGGCCTTGCGGTAGAGGTTCAGCGTGGAGGCAGGGTCCTCCTCCTGCACGTCGCGGGAGAACGCCGCCCAGTCGCCGGGCTGCGGAAGCCAGGTGTCCCCGGTGGGGGAAAACCCGTAGGCGGGGGCGTCGTGCACCCAGGGGAGCGGCACACGGCAGCCGTCACGCCCGGTCTTGGCCCCGTTGGTGCGTAGGAACCCCGGGTCCTGGCGATACTCGTCGGCCAGCGTGGTGTGGTCGCCCAGACCCAGCTCCTCGCCCTGGTAGAGGTAGGCGCCCCCGGGCAAGCCCAGCATGAACAAGGTGGCGGCGCGCGCCCGGGCCAGGCCCAGCACGGTGTCCGGCTGCGGGTCCCGCGGGCCGATTCCGTCGCCCAGATCCAGGGCCACGTGATCGAGCCCGAAGCGGGTGGCGTGGCGCGAGACGTCGTGGTTGGACAGCACCCAGGTGGTGGGCGCGCCGACGGTATCGAAGGCGGCCAGCGAGTCAGCGATGACGGTGGCCAGCGCGTCGCGGTCCCACAGGGTGCGCAGGTAGTCGAAGTTGAAGGACTGGTGCATCTGGCCCGGGGCCACCCAGTCGGCCAGGCGCGTCAGCGGGCGCACGTTGGCCTCCGAGCAGAGCACCGGCTCGCCCGGGTACTGATCGCAGATCTCCCGCCAGCGGGCGAAGACCTGGTGCAGTTCGGGCTGCCCGAACATGGGTGCGTCCGCGAAGGGGAAGCCTTCGCGCGGGGTGCCGTCCGGGGCCCCGCCCCAATCCGGCATCCCGTCCTTCTTGAACATGGCGTGGGCAACGTCGATCCGAAAGCCCCCGGCGCCGGCATCGAGCCAGAAGCGCAGCGTTTTTTCGAACTCTTCCTGCACCGCCGGGTTGCGCCAGTTGAAGTCGGGCTGGGTGGCGTCGAAAAGGTGGAAGTAGTACTGGCCGGGTGTGCCGTCGGGGTTCGGCACGCGGGTCCAGCCGGAGCCGCCGAAGAGCGAGAACCAGTTGTTCGGCGGAATGTTCCCGCCCTCGCCAAGCCCGTCCGCAAAGTGGAACATCGCGCGTTCGGCCGAGCCCGGTGCGGCGGCCAGCGCGGCCTGGAACAGCGCGTGTTCGTTGGAACAGTGGTTGGGGACGATGTCGATGATGATGCGGATGCCGAAGGACTTGGCGGTACGGATCAGCGTCTTGGCGTCCTCCATGGTGCCGAAGAGCGGATCCACGCCCCGGTAGTCGGAGACGTCGTAGCCGGCGTCCTTTTGCGGGGAGGGGAAGAAGGGGGAGAGCCAGATGGCGTCCACGCCCAGGGTCGCGATCTTCGGCAGCTCGGCGGTGATGCCGGCCAGGTCTCCCATGCCGGACCCGGTGGAGTCCTTGAAGGAGCGCGGGTAGATCTGGTAGATCACCGCGCGGCGCCACCACGCCTCGCCGGCCGGGGGCTCGTGCAGCACCGGCTGCAGGATGTAGGGCCGGGCATCAACTTCTTGGGCATCCGACGCGTTGGGCGCGTCCATGGGTAGCGACATGGGTTCAAGCCTATCTACTGGGCGGTGCAATGCTTCAGGGGCGGGACGTGGGTTACCTGGCAGCCGGAGGCGCGGTGGAGGTGCGCAGCACGAACTCGGTGGGGAAGAACTCGTCGGCCGGCGGCGTTCCGGCCGGCCCGTCCGCGCCGTCCTCGCCGAGCAGCTCCATGATGCGGGACACCGCTGCCTCGCCCTGGGCGGCGGGGTGCTGGGCAATGGTGGTCAGCCCGAAGAGCTCGCCGAGTTCGTGCCCGTCGATGCCGATGACAGAGAAGTCCCCGGGCAACGACAGGCCCAGGTCGCGGGCGGCCATGAGGGCGCCGAAGGCCATCTCGTCGGAGGCGCAGAGCAACGCGGTGGGCCGGCCGCGAGGGTTGGAGAGCAGGCTGCGGACCTTTTGGTAGGCCCCGGCCGTGGTGAAGTCGGCATCCAGCAGCCACTGCGGGTTCACCGCGATGTCAGCCTGGTCCAGCGCGTACTCGAAACCGTCCAGGCGCGCGCCGGGCAGCTTGAAGTCCACGTTGAACACGTCGGCGCCGCCCAGGAAGGCGATGTCGGTGTGGCCCAGGGAGACGAGGTGCTCGGTGGCCAGCGAGGCGATGTTGAAGTCGTCGACCCGGATGGTCCTCACCTCCGGCAACAGCCCGCCCAGGGCGACCAGCGGCTTGCCCACCGAACGCAGCTGGTGCAGCTCGGGCGCGGTGAGCTTCAGGGTGACGGTGATGACCGCGTCGAGCCGCTGGCGCATCAACAGGTCATGGAAAACCGCGTCGCGGTGCCGCTGCTCGCCGCTGGTGTTGTACAGCGTCAGGTCATAGCCGCGCTCGTTGAGTTCCTGCGTGGCGCCCTGCAGCACGTTGGCGTAGTACCAGCGCGAGACCGTGGGCATCACGACGCCGATGTTGCGGCTGCGCCCCGAGGCCAGGGAAGAGGCGTTGTAGGACAGGACGTAGCCCAGCTCCTTGGCCGCCCTGGCGACCGCCTCGCGGGAGGCCGCGGAGACCTTCCCGTTTCCGGACAGGGCGCGGGACACCGTGGCGACGGAGACCCCGGCGCGCAGGGCGACGTCCTTGATGCTTGCCATGATGTGCGGCTTCCTTGTCCTCGGGCGGTTGTGCTGTCTGCGGGCCGGCCGGCCTAGGCGTTGTCCCGGCGCAGCCACACGGCCGCATCCGGGTTCAGCGCCAAGCCGGGCCCGCCGTCCGGGGATCCGGCAAGCGCCGCGGCGGAGCTGGCCAGCAAGAGCTCGCCGGCCGGCAGCCGCACGGGGTCCGGGCCCAGGTTCAGCAGGACCAGCACCCCCGAATTTTCGAAGCCCAGCAGCCCTGGGCCGTCCGTCCCGTCAATCCAGTTTAGGTTGCCCAGTCCCAAGTTGTGCCCCAGGCGCAGGGCAAGCGCCCGGCGGTAGAAGTGCAGCGTGGAGCCGGGGTCGGCCTCTTGGGCCTGCCGGGTGGCCGCTTCCCAGCCCTCGGGCTGCGGCAGCCAGCCGGGGGCGTCGCCGAAGCCCAGGGACGGGGTCGAGTCGTTCCAGGGCAGCGGGACCCGGCAACCGTCGCGGCCCAGGCGCTCGCCGTTGGTGCGCGCGTAGGCGGGGTCCTGGCGGTATTCGTGGGGGAGCAGGGTGTGGTCGCCCAGCCCCAGCTCCTCGCCCTGGTAGAGGTAGGCGCCGCCCGGCAGTCCCAGCATGAACAGCGTGGCGGCACGGGCCCGGGCGAGCCCGAGCACCGGATCCGGCTGCACGTCCTCGGGGCCCAGCCCGTCTCCGGGGCGCAGCGCCGGGGCGGCGGCGCCCAGCCGGGTGGCGTGGCGGGGCACGTCGTGGTTGGACAGCACCCAGGTGCTGGGCGCTCCCACGGCGTCGAAGGCCTTCAGCGAGCGGGTGATGATGGCCTTCAGCGCGGCGGCGTCCCAAGAGGTGTGCAGGAACGGGAAGTTGAAGGACTGGTGCATCTCGTCCGGGCGCACCCAGTCGGCCATGGCCTCGATGGGGTGCACGTTGGCCTCGGCACACAACACGCGCTCGCCGTCGTACTCCTCGCAGATGGCCCGCCAGCGGCGGTAGACATCGTGCACGGCGGGTTGGCCGAACATCGGCGCATCGGCAAAGGGGTAGCCGGGGGAATCTGCGCCGTCGGCCCGGCCGTGCCAGTCGGGCAGCCCGGCGGCCTTGACGAGGGCGTGGGCCACGTCCACGCGGAACCCTCCGGCGCCGCGGTCAAGCCAGAACCGCAGGATCGATTCGAACTCGTCGCCGACCGCGGGGTTGTCCCAGTTGAAGTCCGGCTGGGAGGCGTCGAAGAGGTGCAGGTAGTACTGTCCGGGGCTGCCGTCCGGCTCGGAGATGCGGGTCCAGGCCGAGCCGCCGAAGTGGGACTGCCAGTTGTTGGGAGGCAACTGGCCGTCCTCTCCCCGCCCGTCGCGGAAGACGAACATGTCCCGGGCCGCCGACCCCGGAGGGGAGGCCAGGGCTTCGCGGAACAGCGCGTGTTCGTTGGAGCAGTGGTTGGGGACGAGGTCCACCAGGATCTTGACGTTGAGGCGGTTGGCCTCGGCGACCAGATCATCGAAGTCCGCCAGCGAACCGAAAAGCGGGTCAACGGCGCGGTAGTCGGAGACGTCGTAGCCGGCATCCTTTTGCGGGGAGGCAAAGAACGGGGAGAGCCAGACGGCGTCGACGCCGAGGGAGGCAATGTGGTGCAGCTCTGCGGTGATGCCGGGCAGGTCGCCGATGCCGTTGCCCGTGGTGTCCCGGAAGGAGCGCGGATAGATCTGGTAGATGACCGAGCGGCGCCACCACTCGGTGCCGCTCGAAGGCGCATGGGCCGCGTCCCCAAATCGGGTCTCCGCGTGGGTCTGTGGGGTCGCTGGGCGCTCGTCGGTCTGTGACATGCGCTCAATCATATCGACGAAACCGTCAAAAGTGGAAGCGTTTCCATGATTTCAGTTTTGGCACGCAGTTCCGGGCGGGGCGCGGGGGAGGGTCGCTGTGCCCCGGGTTTGCGCACACGGTTAGGCGATTACTTGATCGTATCGGCATCACGGTCGAGTGGCCGGTAAAAACTTCTTCATTGTGATCTGGACGACAGCAGTGGAAGCGTTTACACTAAATCTCACGACACCAGCGCCGATCGCATCACCGGGCGCACAACACTCGAAAGAGGAACCATCATGACGGGAAACAACACACCCGGTGCACGTCTCACGCGCCGCACCTTCACCCTGGGTGCGGTCGGCGCCCTCTCGGCGCTGGCACTGACCGCCTGCGGCGGCGGTGCACCGGCTTCCGCACCCTCGAGCAGTGCGGCCGCCACCAGCGCCGCGGCCAGCGTACCGGCCACCGGAACCAGCCTGACCCTGTGGGTCGATGCCGAGCGCTCGCCGGCGCTGAAGGACATCGCCGCCAAGTTCAAGGCCGAAAAGGGCATCGACGTCAAGCTGGTCGTCAAGGACTTCGCCGCCGTCCGCGACGACTTCATCACCCAGGCGCCCACCGGGAAGGGCCCGGACATCATGGTCGGCCCGCACGACTGGTTGGGCAAGCTGGTGCAGAACGGCGTGGTGGCCCCGGTGCAGCTTGGCGACAAGGCCGGGACCTTCGCCGAAAGCTCCATCAAGGCCATGACCTACGACGGGCAGACCTACGGCGTTCCCTACTCCATCGAGAACGTCGCGCTGATCCGCAACACGAAGCTCGCGCCCGAGGCCAAGACGACGCTGGACGAGGTCCTCGCCGAGGGCAAGAAGGCCGTTGCCGCGGGCGACGCGAAGTTCCCGTTCCTGCTCGGACTCGATCCCAAGCAGGCCGACCCGTACCACCTCTACCCGCTGCAGACCTCCCTCGGGGCCCCGGTCTTCGCCCAGAACGCCGACGGCAGCTACGACGCCAGCCAGCTGACCCTGGACAACGAGGGCGGCAAGAAGTTCGCCCAGCTCCTGGCGGACCTCGGCGACAAGGGCTCCAAGGTCCTGAACTCCAACATCACCGGCGACATCGCCAAGGAGAAGTTCCTGGCCGGGGAATCCCCGTACTTCCTCACCGGCCCGTGGAACGTCCCCGACATCGAGGCCAAGGGAATCAAGTTCGCCGTCGATCCGCTGCCCACCGCGGGCGACCAACCCGCCCAGCCTTTCATCGGCGTGAACGGGTTCTTCATCTCCGCCAAGTCGAAGAATGCCCTGGCGGCCAACGAATTCGTGGTCAACTACCTCTCGCAGCAAGACGCGCAGGACGAGCTGTTCAAGGTCGGCGGACGCCCGCCGGCACTGACCGCATCCTTCGAGAAGGCCGCCAGCGACCCGGTGGTCAAGGCCTTCGGCGAGATCGGCGCCAACGGCGTTCCGATGCCAGCGGTCCCGGCCATGGACGCCGTCTGGGCCGACTGGGGCGGAACCGAGCTGAACCTGATCAAGGGCAAGGAATCCGACCCGGCCGCGGCCTGGTCCAAGATGACGGCCAACATCGAGAAGAAGATTGCCGGCGGCAAGTAGCCGCCCGCATTGATCCACGGTAGCGGGGAACCGGTGGTGCGTCCCCCGTGCGCACCACCGGTTCCCCGCAACCGGGCCAGGGCCCCGCTGCCCGACACACATCGCCGGACGGCGGTCGATCGCACAAGGAAAGATGTTGGACCATGGTTGAAATCGAAGAAAAGCCCAGCACGGCACCGCCGCGGCGCAACGGAAGGCTGCCACGCTCCGCAGGCCGCGGCCCCGATTCCCTCGGCGGCATCCTCGCCAAGATCATCCTGCTGGGCATCACCGATGCCGTGGCCGCCTTCGTCCTCTTCCAACTGGCGCTCAGCAATGAATGGCTGATCTTCGGGATCTCCCTGCTCACCACGCTGGCCATCAACTGGATCTACCTGCGGCGCGGCGGACTGCCGGCCAAGTACCTGGCACCCGGGGTCATCTTCCTGCTGGTCTTCCAGGTCTTCGTGATGATCTTCTCCACCTACATCGCCTTCACCAACTACGGCGACGGGCACAACTCCACCAAGGCCGACGCGATTGCCTCCATCCAGCTCTCGGCCTCCGAGCGTGTTCCGGACTCCCCGCAATTCCCCACCTCGGTGCTGGAAAAGGACGGCAGCTACTTCCTGCTGGTCACCACCCCCGAGGGCGAGGCAAGGCTCGGCTCCGCCGACAAGCCCCTGGAGACCGTCACCCCCTCGGCCACCGGCCCCACGGGGGCGGCCACCGGCGTGGAAGGCTACACGACCCTGGACTTCACGAACCTCCTGGCGCACCAGCAGGAAATCACCTCGCTCACGGTGCCGATCAGTGAAAACCCCGAGGAAGGCGCGCTGAAGACCGCCGACGGCTCCACCTCCTACGTCTACACGCCCAAGCTCAAGTACGACGCGAACGCCGACACCTTCACCGACACCGCCACCGGGCTCACCTACGCCGATAACGGCCGCGGTTCCTTCGTGGCCGAGGACGGCACCGCGCTGAACACCGGCTGGAAGGTCAACGTGGGACTGGACAACTTCCAGCGCGCGTTCACCGACCCGAACCTCCAGGGCCCGTTGCTGCAGGTCATCGCCTGGACCTTCGCCTTCGCCATCCTCTCGGTGGCGACCACTTTCGCCCTCGGACTCTTCCTGGCCATCACCTTCAACCGGGCGGACCTGAAGGGGCAAAAGATCTACCGGATCCTGATGATCCTTCCCTACGCCTTCCCGGCATTCCTCTCCGGGCTGGTCTGGTCGGGCCTGCTGAACCCGGAGTTCGGGTTCATCAACAACGCCCTGCTCGGCGGGGCCGACATCCCCTGGCTCACCGACCCGGTGCTGGCCAAGGTCTCGGTGCTCATGGTGAACCTCTGGCTGGGCTACCCGTACATGTTCCTGGTCTGCACCGGCGCCCTGCAGTCGCTGCCCGAGGAAGTCGACGAAGCGGCCCGCATGGACGGGGCCAGCGTGTGGAAGATCTTCACTGCCATCAAGCTCCCGCTGCTGTTGGTCTCCCTGGCGCCGCTGCTGATCTCCTCCTTCGCCTTCAACTTCAACAACTTCAACGTGATCTTCATGCTCACCGGCGGCGGGCCGCGCTTCGACGGCACCACCTTTGACATCGGCTCCACCGACATATTGATCACCATGGTGTACAAGATCGCCTTCGGCACCGGCACCGGCCGCGACTACGGACTGGCCAGCGCGCTGGCCATCCTGATCTTCATCATCGTCGCCGTGGTGTCAGCGCTGAGCTTCAAGAAGACCAAGGCCCTGGAGGAATTGAACTAATGAGCACCACCACCGCACCCCGGAGCACGGCGCTCGACCGCCTGCCCGCCCCGGCCCGGGAAAACAAGCCCACGTTCGGGCAGTGGTTCAAGTCCAAGGGCTGGCGCCACCTGGTCGCCATCGCCGCCACCGCCTTCTCCGTCTTCCCGCTGCTCTATGTGCTCTCCGCGGCGCTGAACCCCACCGGCACGATGGCCGGGGCCAGCACGATGTTCACCGAGTTCGGCACCGGCAACTTCGAGGCGCTCTTCGCCAACCGGGAACGGCCCTTCGGCCGCTGGTTCGCCAACACCCTGGTCATCGGCCTGGTCACCTCCGCGGCCACGGTGTTCCTCGGTGCGCTGGCTGCCTATGCGTTCTCCCGGATGCGCTTCACGGGCCGCCGGGTCGGGCTGCTGACCCTGTTGCTGCTGCAGATGTTCCCGCAGCTGCTGACCGTGGTGGCGATCTTCCTGCTGCTGAACTTCATCGGCGACATCATTCCGGCCCTCGGCCTGGGCTCCCAGCTCGGGCTGATCATGGTCTACCTGGGCGGGGCCCTGGGCGTGAACACCTACCTGATGTACGGCTTCTTCAACACCGTCCCGATGTCGCTGGACGAATCCGCGCGCATCGACGGGGCCAGCCACGTGCAGGTGTTCTTCAAGATCATCCTGCCGCTGGTCACCCCGATCCTCGCGGTCGTGGGCCTGCTGACCTTCATCGGCATCTCCTCCGAGTTCGTGATCGCCTCGGTGGTGCTCACGGATCCGGAGTCGCAGACCCTGGCGGTCGGCCTGTACTCCTACGTTGCCCAGCAGCGCAGCGAGAACTGGGGCGTCTTCGCCGCCGGCGCGGTGATTGCCGCGGTTCCGGTGATGACGCTCTTCCTCTTCCTGCAGCGCTACATCACCTCCGGCCTGACCGCCGGCGGCGTCAAGGGGTAGCGCCCATGCCCGGCACCCTGATGCACGCCATCGACTCGACGCTGTCCCTGCAGCCGCACCACGACGGATCGACCGCCTACGTGGCCGGGCCACCGGCTCCGCGGGTGGGTCGGGAACTGCGCGTGCGGCTGCGGGTCCCGGCGGGCGCCGCGGCACCGGTCGCGGTGTGGCTGCGCAGCCTGCGCGACGGGGAACCGCACCTGGAACGGGCGGCCGCGGCGCCGGGCGACGGCACCCACCACTTCTTCGAAGCCCCGCTGCCGATGGTGAATCCGGTGCAGCGCTACCGCTGGTACCTGCAGTACCGTGACGGCGACGGTGCGGATCACTACCGTTGGCTCAACGCCGCGGGCCTGCACCGCCGCGACGTGCCCGACGCCCTGGATTTCAGGATCCATGCGGGGCGCGGGACCCCGGATTGGGTCAAGGAATCGATCATGTACCAGGTGTTCCCCGACAGGTTCGCGAACTCCGGCGCCGAAAAGCCCGCGGCGGGCTGGATGGTCGCCTGCGACTGGGACACCGAAGTGCAGGGAAGCGGTGCCGACACGTCGAGGCAGTTCTACGGCGGCGACCTGCCCGGGATCGAAGGCAAGCTCGAGCACGTGCTCTCCCTGGGCGCGACGGTGCTCTACCTGACCCCGATCTTCCCCGCGGCCTCCAACCACCGCTACGACGCCTCCTCCTTCGACGTGGTCGACCCGCTGCTCGGCGGGGATGCGGCCCTGGTTTCGCTGGTGGCCGCCGCCCACGCCCGCGGCCTGCGGGTCGTGGGCGACCTGACCACCAACCACACCGGGGCCGGGCACCACTGGTTCGTCGACGCGTACCGGAATCCCGGGGCGCCCACGGGGGAGTACTACTACTTCAACGAGGACAACAGCGAATACGAGGCGTGGCTGGGCGTGCCCACCCTGCCCAAGCTGAACTGGAACTCTGCCGCGCTGCGCGAGCGCTTCATCCTGGCCGAGGACTCCGTGGCGGTGCGCTGGCTCAAGGAGCCCTTCAACCTCGACGGCTGGCGCATCGACGTGGGGAACATGACAGGCCGGCGCGGGAGCGACGACCTGAACCACGAGGTCGCGCGGATGCTGCGCGAGCGTCTCGAGGAGGTGAAGCCCGGGGCCATGCTGCTGGCCGAATCGACCTCCGACGCGGCGCACGACGTGCCGGGCGACGGCTGGCAGGGAGTGGTGAGCTACAGCAATTTCACCCGGCCGCTGTGGCAATGGCTGGCCAGGGATCCGGACCCCGAGGCGTTCAAGTGGTTCTTCGGGTTGCCGCAGCCGGGCCCGGCGCGCATCGACACGGCCGACTTCGTGGCGACGCACCGGGAAATGTCTGCCGGCTTCAGCTGGGAGGTCCGGCTGGCCAACGCCAACGCGCTGGACACCCACGACACCGCCCGGGCCGCCAGCCACATGATCGACGGCGGCCAGGAAATCGCCGCCTGTGCGCAATTCACGTTCCCGGGGATCCCGCTGGTGTTTGCCGGGGATGAATTCGGGCTGCACGGCTACAACGGCGAGGATTCCCGCACCCCCATGCCTTGGGATGCCCCGGAGAAATGGGGCAGGGACCTGCGCCCGCTCTACGCCGAGCTGGCGGCCCTGCGATCCAACCACCGGGCGTTGGTTGACGGCTCGTTGCGCTGGATTATCGCCGAGGAAAACCTGCTCGTTTATGTCCGGGAGCATGCGACCGGCTCAGTGCTGTGCGTATTGGCCCGGGGAGTGGTCCCGGAAACCACGTTGGGCCAAGCCATGCGGCTGGTCGGCGAACCGGGAAGCCCTCTTGCCTCGGTGGGAACCGTGCCGGGGCTGGTGGTGAACGAACCGGGGGAGCTGCAGGTCAGCGCGGCAGGTCCCGGTGCTTCCTTCCACCTGGCCACCGCAAGTGGGTCGTGGGGTTAGCGAGCGGGGGCCGAATCCTGGACGCGGACCAGAGAACGCTCGGTCACGGCGCTCCCCGCGGCGAATACCAAGATGGCGACAAGGATCGGCAGGAACCCGCCGAACCCGTCGTCGGAGGGTAGCCGGAGGTTCAACAACACATAGGCTGCCACTGCCACGGCCAGCCAGAGAACCAAGCTCAACAGCTTCCTGCGCAACGGGACGCCTGCCCACAGCGGTACTTCGCCAGCCGCATGTTCTGCGCTGAACCCAAGCCATTTCAACATCGGAATCAATTCCCTTCGTGATCGGCCGCGGTCGCCCCTAGTCGTTTTCGTATGTCCTGTGTCGACGCGGACACGGGGGTGACCCCTGGTTTTCAGCCTATATGGACCGCGGACCCAACGGACTGCCATTGGTGGCATCGCGAGAGAACAGAAGCATTTGCTAGCCGCTGCATCTAGCGAGTGCCGGCATATTGCTTTGCCGCGCCGAGCTCCTTGGACGCGCTGAACTCGTCGGCGGGCGCATCTTCTTGGTACTCGACCTGCTCCAGCTGGTACTCCGACGCCAGCGCATCATGTTTCTCGCGCGCGAAACAAAGGCGGAATGCGGCCACTTAGTGGGCGACAACGCTTCTGGTTGAAATGTCACCCAGATTTGAGTTCGTCCTTCTTCGGAAGACCACGCTGACGGCCTTCTACGTGGTTGAAGACTGCTCTTCCGGGCCATACACCAGCCGGGCCTCGTCCCTCCGGTGGCGCAGCACGGCCTCCACGTAGGACGCGACGGCCTCCTCCATGGGGACGTTGGAGCCGCGTGCCTCGGAAATGTACCAACGGTGCTCAAGGACCTCGTGCACGATCTGGGCCGGCTCCAGCTTGCCGTGGAACTCGCGGGGGATGGCCCCGGTGATCCGGTCAAAGACGTCGGTGACCCAACGGGCCGCGGCAATTTCCTCATCCGCCTCCGGGTGCTTCTTGGCCCGGTAGGCGTCCAGGTCGTTGAGCAGCCTGCGGGCCTGTCCCTCCTCCACGTCCAGTCCGGTGAGCCGCAGGAGCCTGCGGGTGTGGTGCCCGGCATCCACGACCTTGGGCTGGATGAGCAACTGGCCGCCGTCGGGGGAGGTCTTGAGGCTGATCTCCTCCACGTCGAAGCCGAGTTCGTTTAGCCTGCGGATGCGCTCGTCGACCCGCCAGCGTTCGGAAAGGTCGAAGGATTCCTTGTCGTTGAGCTCGGCCCAGAGCCCGCGGTAGGCGTGCAGGATGTCCTCGCTGGTGGCCACCGGGTCCACGGTGTCCTCAATGAGCCCGGCTTCCATCAGGTCCATGAGCTCCCCGGCGATGTTCACCCGGGCGATTTCCAGGTCGTATTCTCGCTGGCCGGACGACAGCTCGGGGTAGAGCTCCCCGGTTTCCGCATCCACCAAGTACGCGGCGAAGGACTCTGCGTCGCGCCGGAACAACGTGTTGGACAGGGACACGTCTCCCCAGTAGAACCCGATCAGGTGCAGGCGGACCAGCAGGAGCGCCTGGGCGTCGATGAGCCGGGTGAGGGTTTCCCGGCGCAGCTTCTGGGAAAACAGGGCGCGGTAGGGCAGTGAGTATTTCAGGTGCCGGGTGACCAGCACCGGGTCAAGGTCGTTGCCGTCGGTGTCGGTGCGCCCGGTGATCACCGCGACGGGTTCCACGCAGGGGGCGGCGAGCCGGCGCAGCTTGCGCAGCATGTGGTATTCGTGCCGGGCCACGTGCTCGCCGGTTTCCTTGATGGCAATGACCGCCTTGCCCATCATGGCGAAGCGCACCACGTGGCGGGAGATGCCGCGCGGCAGCGGGGCCAGCGTGTCGCTCGGCCAGTCTTCCAAGGGGATTTGCCATGGCAGGTTCAGCAGGCCCGGATCCGCCGTGGCCGCGGTGATGGACAGCGAGCCGGCAACGGGCGACGTGGCGGCCGGGGCGGAATCTCGCGGCAACTTGCCGTTTTGGGCGTGGTCGGTGGGCTCGTCGTGCCAGCTGGCGGTGTGGCGAATCATGGCGTGTGCCGTCCCTTGGTGCAGTTATGAGGGGAATGGGGAAGCGGGAATGCAAAGGCGGCCGCACCCAGCGCTGGGCTGAATACGGCCGCCATTGGCAGTAATCGTGCAATCACACGATAGCGGGCAAGGTCCTAGGCCTCGCTGCCCACCTGTGCGTGTGCGCCGTTTCGGGACGGCTCGGCCAGTCGCTCGCCGGAAGCGGTGTCAAAGAGGTGGACGTGTCCGATCTTTGGCGCCACGTGGATGGTGTCGCCCTTGAACGGGGGCTTGCGGCCATCGACACGCACGACCATCTGGTATTCGGTGCCGCCCACCGTGGTGTGACCGTAGACGTAAGCATCGGCACCGAGTTCCTCGACCACATCGACCTCGACGGCAAGGCCCTCGTTCTCCGAGACCTGGTCCAGGTCCTCGGGCCGCACGCCCAGGGTGACCGAGTTGCCGGTTGCCGCCTCCAGGGTCGAGGAAGCCACCGGGTAGATGGATCCTCCGAAGGCCACGCCGCCGTCGGCCACCGGAAGCTCCAGCAGGTTCATGGCGGGGGAACCGATGAACCCGGCAACGAAGACGTTGGAGGGACGGTCGTAAAGTTCGCGCGGGGTTCCGACCTGCTGCAGCAATCCGTCCTTGAGCACCGCGACGCGGTCGCCCATGGTCAGCGCCTCGACCTGGTCGTGGGTCACATACACGGTGGTGACGCCCAGTCGGCGGGTCAGAGAGGCGATTTGCGTGCGGGTCTGCACGCGCAGCTTGGCATCGAGGTTGGACAGCGGCTCATCCATGAGGAAGACCTGCGGGCTTCGCACGATGGCGCGACCCATGGCAACGCGCTGGCGCTGGCCACCGGAGAGGGCCTTCGGCTTGCGATCCAGGTAGTCCTCGAGGTCGAGAAGCTTGGCCGCCTCCTGGACGCGGCGGGCACGCTCTTCCTTGTCGATGCCGGCGATTTTCAGGGCGAAGCCCATGTTGTCGGCGACGGACATGTGCGGGTACAGCGCGTAGTTCTGGAAGACCATGGCAATGTCGCGGTCCTTGGGCGGGACGTTGGTGACGTCGCGGTCGCCAATGAGGATGCGTCCGGAGTTCACGTCCTCGAGGCCGGCGAGCATGCGCAGCGTGGTGGACTTTCCGCAGCCGGAGGGGCCGACAAGGACCAGGAATTCGCCATCGGCGATTTCCAGGGAGATCTTGTCCACGGAAGGCGTGGTGGCTCCGGGGTAAATGCGGGTGGCCTGGTCAAAAGTTACTGATGCCATGAGGCAGCGATCCTTTCACGGGCAGGTACGTGCCCGACGGTCCGTAGTGAATGGAATCACAAGCTTCTCATATCAAGGACCAATTCCAAAAGGGCCGGCAATTCCCCGGGTCCATTAAGACGGAATTCCGCCTTGGATTTCCCCGAACCAATCTTTACGCCGATATCTCCGGGGCGAAGCGCTGCAAAGGCATCCTCGTCCGTGACATCGTCGCCGGCAAACAACACGGTGGAGGCGTCGGCAACCTCGCGCAGCCAGTTCAGCCCGTCGCCCTTGGTGCCCACCAGCACGCTGGCCTCCAGGACCGCCTTGCCGTCCAGTGCCTGCAGGTTCTCGACGCCGTCCAACTGCTCGTGGGCGGCCCGCAGCGCCGCAGAGGCAACTTCGGGGTCGGCCTGCCGCACATGCAGGACGACCGAGGCGGGCTTGTACTCAAGTGAGGTTCCCGGACTGGACGAGGAGACGGCTTCCAGGATTTCGGTGGCCCGGGCCAGTGCGGACGTTTGCGCGGGGCTGAGATCGATGTGTTCGTCCTCCGCGTCAAAGTCCGCCGGGGCCCAGCGTTCGGTGCCGTGGCTGCCCACCAACAGGGTTTGCTCCGGCGGGTTGCCAACAGCGCGCAGCGAGGCCAGGTCGCGGCCGGAAATCACGGCGGTTACCGTGTTTTCGAGGGCGGCGAGCTTGGCCAGTGCCTCGGAGGCGGCCGGCAACGGGCGGGCGTCCTCGGGGCGGTCGACCAAGGGGGCCATGGTTCCGTCGAAGTCAACTGCTACGAGCAGGATCGGGGTTTCGACAAGGGATTCAATGGCATCGGCGAGGTCTGGGGAAATGGGACTCATGGGTAACCGGCTGATCCTTTCGGGCATTCGGGGAGGGGCAATGAGGGGGCGCCCGGGTCACTTGTCTCGAGGCAGGACCGGGGCGGTAAATGCAACGCGCGGATGCAAGAAGGAAGAATCTTCCTTTTGCACCCGCGCCATGACACCAATGAGCCTAGACCAGGGTGTCCACGGGCAGGGGCTGGGCCAGCGATGAAAGGAATGTCTGGGACCACCGCGCCACATCGTGGTCCCGCAGGTGCCGGCGCATGCGCCGCATCCGACGGGCCGAGTCCTGCGGGTCCATGCGCAGGGCACGCATGATCCCGGACTTCATCCCGTCGATGTCGTGCGGGTTCACCAGCACGGCCTGGGTGAGCTGGTCGGCGGCACCGGTGAACTCGGAGAGCACCAGCATGCCGGTGTCGTCGGTGTGGGCCGCAACGAACTCCTTGGCCACCAGGTTCATGCCGTCGCGCAGGGAAGTCACCAACATGATGTCCGCGGCCAGGTAAAGGGCAATCATTTCCCGCAGCGGGTAGGAATGGTGCAGGTAGCGGATGGCCGTGTGCTCCATGGTGTCGTGCTCGCCGTTCAGGTTGCCGACCATGAGCTCGACCTGGTCCTTGAGCTGCTGGTAGCGCTCGACATTCTCGCGGCTCGGGCTGGCGACCTGGACCAGGCAGGCCTCGCCGACGTGTATGGAACCGTCGGCCAAGAGCTCGCCATACGCCTTGAGCCGGTGGCGGATGCCCTTGGTGTAATCGAGGCGGTCCACACCGAGCATAATGGTCTTCGGGTTGCCCAGTTCCTGCCGGATCTGCTTGGCCCGTGCCATGATTTCGGGGTCGTGGGCCAGCTCGGCGACCTGCTGGGTGTCGATGGAGATGGGGTGTGCCTCGGCGCGGCAGATGTTTCGGGTCGAGCCGCTGTCCTCGGTCGAGGCCGGCGGGATCGCCAGCGAGCCCTTGACCGTGCGGTCGGTGTAGCGGCGCATGCAGCGCAGGAAGTTGCTGGCGTCCGCGGTGCGCTGGAAGCCCACCACGTCGGCACCCGCCAGTCCCTCGAGGATCTGCTTGCGCCAGGGCAGCTGGGAGAAGATGCCGGGGGAGGGGAAGGGAATGTGGTTGAAGAATCCGATGCGCAGATCCGGGCGGGCCTCGCGCAGGAGCTTGGGCACCAACTGCAGCTGGTAGTCCTGCACCCATACGGTGGCGCCCTCCTTGGCGACGCTGGCGGTGGCGTCGGCGAAGCGCTTGTTGACCTTCTTGTAGTTGTCCCACCACGTTCGGTGGAACTCCGGGGGCACGATCACGTCGTGGTAGAGCGGCCAGAGCGTGGAGTTGGAGAACCCTTCGTAATACAGCTCCAGGTCGCACTCCTCCAGGGGGACGGGGATCAGATGGATCCCGTCGTTTTCGAAGGGTTCCAGTTCTTCATCGGTGGCTCCGTGCCAGCCGACCCAGGCGCCGTCGGATTCCTGCATGACAGGTGCGATGGCGGTGACAAGCCCGCCGGGGGAACGCCGCCACGACAATTCGCCGTCTTCCCCCTGCATTCGGTCCACCGGCAGCCGATTGGCCACCACGATGAAGTCGTAGCTCGATTTATCGCTACCGGATGCGTGTTCAAATGCGATATCCGCTTGCATGTTGACCCTCCATTCCTAGCTCAAGATTAATCTTGAGCTTAGGGGAACAGCGTGACGTAAGCGACACCGTGGCGCTAAGCTACGCCAGCGCCGTAGCCTAAACTGATTGGGTCGGGGGAGTACCAAACCAATCTCAAAGGACGTTTTGACCTATGGCATCCAATAGCCAGCGGCCGAGCAAGGCCGAGCGGACAGCAAGTGCGCGCGAGCAGGCGCAGAGTATGCGCATCACCCAAGAAGCCGCTGACAAGCGCAAGTCTCTGTTCATCAAGCTGGGTGTGCTGGTGGCCGTCCTTGCAGTGATTGCCCTGATCGTTGGCATCGTCCTGCAAAACAATGCCGGCAAGGTCGCCGATTCCGGAGCCGCGCCCAAGGGCGGCAACGCTGCCGGCGGCATTACGCTCACCTCGGACACAACCGTCGCCGACACCTCCGGAATCACGGTGGACGTCACCAAGGCCGGTACGAGGCCGACCGAGGCGAAGCCGGACGCCCCGCGCGACGCCAAGGTTGCGGCCAAGGGCGACCCGATCAATATCTTGCTCTACGTCGACGTCAACTGCGTGCACTGCGCCGACTTCGAGACCCAGTACGCCGACCAGATCGGCAATTGGCTGGCAGCCGGGGACGTGCAGGTCGAGTACCGCAACGTGGCTTACCTGGATGCCGGATCGCCGACCAACTTCTCCTCACGTGGCGCCAACGCGCTTGCCTGCGTAGCGGACCAGGCCCCGGCGTCCTACCTCCCGTTCGCCAAGGCAATGTTTGCGCACTACCCGCAGGGTGAAATGAAGAACGCCGAACTGGCCCAACTGGCCAAGGACAATGGCGCGGACGTCGCCGACTGCATCAACGACGGAACCTTCCGCTCGTTCGTGAAGTTCACCGACGAGGCGTCCCGCGTGGACGCGATTGCCGGAACCCCGAGCGTCTTCATCCAGGGCAAGAAGTGGGATTCGGTCGCCGAGCCCGACTTCGTGGGCGTCGTCAACGCGGCGATCGCAGCCAACCAGTAAGAACCCGGAAGCCGGACCATCGTTGGGTGGGGTGGCTCGCCGTGAGTTGGCGAACCACCCCACCGACGTTCTTGGCACAATGCCGGCCGGCATCCCCGTTTCATGCTGCGGGGAAATGTCGGTTACGCTAGTTCCTGCACTTGGGTCGTGAAAGTCCGTACCCAGGCAGCATGCCTCCTTAGCTCAGTTGGCCAGAGCATCGCTCTTGTAAAGCGAGGGTCGCCGGTTCGAATCCGGCAGGGGGCTCCACCGAAAATCGCTACTTCCCTGTTGACATATGGGAAGTAGCGATTTTGGTTTAACGACGCTGAAGCGCGTTTTGCGGCCGGTTGCGGCCCCTGAAATGCCGTGACGGGCATGGACCGCTTTCAGCCGGTGACTCCATGGCGAGCGGACCTTTGGCCGAGCTGCAGTGGGACAAGCAAAGCGAATCGACAGACGTTCCATTGCGGTTCGAGTTCGTTGGCGGAATGAACGGGAACAAGTACTATTCCGTCGAGTCGTCCCCACCATCCGTGGGGTCGTGGTCACCGCGGAGCGGCTCAAGTTCCGCGTCCTTCGACCATTCCGTTTTCTGCACCCGAAGCTCCGGGTTGTCCCGCGCGATCATTTGCAAAGTACCGTCATCGGGAAGATGTTGTTTCGAGTCCCGCTGAGGCTCCGTGAGGCGGTTCGCCGGCGCTTTTCAATCGCATGTTTTCGCATCGCTCATCAGGCATGCCAGGTGGAGAATGGAAATATGTGGAAGGCGTCAAACGGCCACTTCTGGGCGCTCATCGTGGCACTGTATTTTCTGGAATACGGTGTGTGGCAACTTGCCGCCGAGGAACTGGTGGGTGGAATCATTTTCATCGTGATGGCGCTCGTATGGGTTGCGCTTGCCAGAATGCAGTACCGCAAGACACATGCGAAACGAAGCGGCGGCGACGGCACATAGCTTGAGCGTCTCCCGTGGCCGTAACGGCTCCGCCACTCATTGCTACGAAACAGGCGTGCCCTGGCGAGCCGTCCGGTCCAAGCGCTCGGTTGCACGGCGAAGCCTTCGATTTCGCGCCGCACCGCTGAGCTTGCCGTAAGCGCGCAGCAACCGGGGCACGATGACATAGACCGCCATCGGGACGACCACCAAGGTGAGCACGAGGGCGCGCAGGACGGGATGCCAGGATTCGGCAAACCAGCCCATGACGGTCATGCCGAGTGCAACCATGGGGAAAATCGCGGTCCAGGTGAGTGCAGCCCGCACGTGCACCGAGGGGACGCCGGGGTTGCGATGATGGTGTGTGTCGGTTTCATCGGCGGCCAGCGCCTTGCCTTCGTGCTCCATGTAATCTCCAAAATCCTGTTGATTCTGCCTTGCGCCGGCCGCTGGACTCGTCAGAAGTCGGCCGCGTGTCCGGACAGGCAACGCCGTCAACCTTACCGTTAGGCGAATGCCCCATGTTGCGGAAGCGATCGGGCACCTGCCTGCCGAAGTTCTCTTGCGCCGGAGCCATGCTCGACGGTCAGATTCGGGTGCTGATGCCGATTTCGGCCAGGGCATTGCGCACCGCGAGACGCCCGTTGTTGTCCAGGCCCCTGACCGGTTTCGGCAGGTTGCCCGGCTTCACCAATCCGAGCTCTTCGGCGACGGCCGAGGCAACCCGGTAACTCCCGTGGCGGGCAAAGAGCGTCCACAACGGTTCCATGTTCCGGGACAGCGAGCGTGCCAGCTCGGCGTCGCCCGCTGCGGCGGCACGCGTGATCGCCAGGCACCGCTCGGGCAGGAGCCCCGCGATGACGCTGTACCAGGCATCGGAGCCGGCAAGCAGGCCGTTGGCGGCCGCGCCGTCACCGCTGACGCCGATCGTCACGTGCCCGGGAACAAGCGCGCGGAGGGCGGAAATGCGGGCCCTCGCTTCGTCGGGGTCGGATGGCGCCGGCGGAATCTTGATTGACGCGATTCCCTTCAGCTGCGCAATCCGCCCGTGCAACTCGTCGCTGAAGTTCACTCTCGTCGTGGCCGGGTTGTCGTAGACAACCAGCGGCACCGACAGGTTCGCCGAGACGTCCTCGTAGAGCCCGAAAACCTCGTCATCGGTCAGTGGTTGGTATGTCATCGGGGCCAGCAAGACGGCGGCGGCACCGCTGTTCTGGGCGTCCTCCACATTGTGCAGCACCTCCCGCGTACTCAGTGCACCCACCCCGATGAGCACCGGAATGTCTCCGGCGCCCTGGACGGCCAAGGTCGCGGCACGGGCACGTTCGGCCCGGTCCAGGTACGCGTAGCTGCCGGTGGAGCCGAGGGCGCAGATCGAGTCGACGCCGGCGGACGCGAGCCTGCCGACCAGGCGTTCGAAGGCCGGCTCGTCAATGCCCGAGTCGGACAGAGGCGTCAGGGGGAAGGCGCTGAGCCCGGTGAACATCGATTCTGGCTTCATGATTCCTGAGGATATCGCAATGCCGTTACGCTGCTGCCCTTGGCCGCGCTTGCCGCGCCCGATGATGCCGGCTCCCTGCGCGAGCGGACGCGGCGCCTGGCCGCCGTGGGGCTGGATTACCCGGTCGTCCTGGCATGGATGGCCGTGCTCGGCGTGGTCTTGAGCGTCGTTTTTCCGGACCCGCGGGCAACTGTCCGACACCCCGGGAGCCATCCGGGAATGAACGTGGCAAGGGTCGCTGCGGTTCCCTGCATCGTGATGGCGTTTGCCACCGGACGCGGACCGCACGATGCGGCGGCGGGAACACAGGTCCGGCTATGGACGGTACCTTCCGCCTGAGGAACGCTTCAGGCCCCGAGGGTTGATCCGCGCACCATGAGCGTGCTCTCCAGCGTGACCTGCCGGTTGTCCAGGTCCTCCCCGCCAATGAGCCGCAGCAGCTGCTCGGCGGCCCGCCGGCCCAGGAGCTCGCCGGGCAGGTGCACGCTGGTCAAGCCGGGGGAGCTGGTCATCGAATAGGGCAGGTCGTCGAAGCCGGTCACGGCCAGTTCGCCGGGGATCGAGATCCCTGCGGCGCGGGCTTCCTGCAGCACGCCATAGGCGTGGGTGTCGGTTGCGCAAACCACGGCCGTCACCCCGGCCTTCTTCCACCGCGGCCAGGCCTCGGCAAAGGCGTTGGCTGCCAGGCCGACATTGATGGTGGTGGCAGTCAGGGCTCCCTCGGGTGCCTCCAGGCCCAGTGCGCTTGCTGCCTCGAGGAAGGCGGTGCGGCGCACCTCAAAGGTGGTGGTTCCGGTGGTGCCGTCGATATAGGCAACCTTCGTGTGGCCGGCGGCCGCGAGATGCTCGGCCAGGAGTCGTCCGCCCTGGGCAACGTCGAGGTTCACCGCGGGGACTTCGGGCCCGAAGCCCGGGGCATCGAGCAGCACCAAGGGTCCGGGGGCCGAAAGCTCTTCGAGGAACGAGGGGTCCGGCGCGTCAACCAGCAGTCCGGCCGGGCGCAATCCCAGAAGGCGCCGGGTGTCGTCGGCGCTGGGCAGCTGGCCGGCATCCGTGACCGAGAGCAGCAGCTGGTAGTGGGAGCCCAGCGCGGCGCGCACCCCGGCGATGACCGTGGCAAAGAACGGGTTGGAAATGTCGGGGGCCACCATGATGACCGTGTTGCTGACCCCGCGCGCCAGAGAACTGCCGATCCCGTCCACCACGTACCCGAGTTCCCGGATGGCCTCGCGGACCTTGGTCTCGTTTCCGGGCGAGACCCGGCCGCGGGCCTTGCCGTTGGCAACCAGGGAAACCGTGGCGGTGGAGACCCCCGCGCGCTCGGCCACCATGGCGGCCGTGACCCGTCGCCGGATGGGTGCCGTGGCGCGCGGCTTTTGGGTCGAATGCATGGCTTTTATCTTAGTCGAGTCGGGGTATTCCGGACCCTCCGGGCGTCAAGCGTTTGACTAGGAGATTTCCGAGGCCCAAGTTAAGCGTTTGACGGGGGACGCGGAAAGGTGCCAGAATTCGGGAGAAACAGCATTTCCTTTCCGCGGGCGTGAGCCGGCGGAAAGCTATCCCCGAAGATGTGGAGAAAACCATGGGCGCACCCATCGCGACAACCGAGCCGCGGAAAATCATCCTCGACTGCGATCCCGGACACGACGACGCCGTTGCCATCCTGCTGGCTCACGGCAGCCCCGCGATCGAGCTGCTTGCCGTCACCACCGTGGTCGGCAACCAGACGCTGGCCAAGGTCACCAAGAACGCCCTGGCAACCGGAACCATCGCCGGCATCACCGGCGTCCCCTTCGCCGCCGGCTGCGACCGCCCGCTGGTGCGCACCATCGAAAACGCCCCGGACATCCACGGCGAATCCGGGATGGACGGACCCAAGCAGCCCGAATCCGCCATCGAACTGGACCCCCGCCACGCCGTCGACCTGATCATCGACACCATCATGGCCCACGAGCCGGGCACCGTCACCCTGGTCCCCACCGGCGGGCTGACCAACATCGCCATGGCCGCCCGCAAGGAACCGCGCATCGTTGAACGCGTGAAGGAAGTCGTCCTCATGGGCGGCGGCTACCACGTGGGCAACTGGAGCGCCGTGGCCGAATTCAACATCATCATCGACCCCGAGGCCGCACACATCGTCTTCAACGAGAAGTGGCCGGTGGTCATGGTCGGGCTCGATTTGACCCACCAGGCGCTGGCCACCGACGAGGTCGTCGCCCAGATCGAGGCAGTGGGCACCGGCCCGGCCAAGTTCGTGCGCGAACTCATGGACTTCTTCAAGGCAACCTACAAGGACGCCCAGGGCTTCGACTTCCCGCCGGTCCACGACCCCTGCGCCGTTGCCTACGTCATTGACCCGACCATTGTCACCACCCGCAAGGTGCCCGTGAACATCGAACTCACCGGGACCTTGACCCTGGGCATGACGGTCGCGGATTTCCGCGCCCCGGCCCCCGCAGACTGCCACACCTCGGTGGCAGTGGACCTCGACCACGAGCGCTTCTGGAACCTGGTGACCGACGCCCTGGTGCGCATCGGCGACGTCGAGCTCGCAACCGCATGAGCGCCCTGACCGAAAAGGCCACTGCCAACCGCGGCGGTGCCGCGGCGCTGACCGCCGCTCTGCTCACCGCCTGCGTGGCGTTCCAGCTCAACGCCTCCATGCTCAGCCCCGCGCTGGTCACCATGGGCGAGGAACTGGGCACCGACCAGGCCGCCATCGGCCTGTCGCAGACCTGGTTCTTCACCACCGCCGCGCTCTTCTCCCTCTTCCTGCCCCGCCTTTCCGACGTGGTGGGACGCAAGCGCATCCTGGTCATCATGATGCTGCTGACCGCCGTCGGCTCCGTGGTCGCGGCCCTGGCCCCGAACATCGGCTGGCTCTTCGCCGGCCGCATCATCCAGGGCATCTCCGGCCCCACCGTGCCGCTGGCCCTGCTGATGTTGCGTAGCGCCGTGCCCAACCCGCGCCGCTACGGCACCCTCATGGGCCTGATCCTTGCCGTCAACGGCGGGGTCGCCGGCGTGGACTCCTTCCTCGGCGGCTACCTTGCAGAGAACCACGGTTTCCGCTCCATCTTCTGGTTCATGGTCGTGCTGGCGGTCCTGGCTGCCGCGGCAGTGGCTCTGCTGACCCGCGAGTCCAAGCCGCAGGCCGGCACCAAGATGGACTGGCTCGGCGTGTTCTTCATCGTCGTGGCCGTCGGCGCCCTGCTTACGTCCCTGAACGAGGCAGCCAAGCTGGTCAGCGGCATCGACCCGGACACCGTGATCACCTCCCTGGTGCTGCTGGCCCTGGCCGCCGCGGCCTTCTACGGCTTCTGGGCCACCGAGAAGCGCGTGGCCGAGCCGATGGTGCAGCTCGAGCACCTGCGCCAGCGCGCCACCTGGGCTCCGCTGCTGACCACGGTGCTGACCATGACCGGGATCTTCGCCGTCATCAACGGCATCGTCCCTGCCTACGTGCAGGCCGCGGGGCCCGGCTTCGGGGTCGGGCCCACCCAGACAGCGCTGCTGATCCTCACCCCCTATGCGCTGCTGGGCTGGGTCTTCGGACCCATCAGCGGGCGCCTGGCCCCGGTGTGGGGATATAACAAGGTGCTGCGCATCGGCATGCTTGGCTCCGTCGCGGCGTTGTTGGTCATCGTGTTCTTCGGCATGGATTCGCTGCCACTGATGGTTGCCGGCACCGCGCTGCTGGGCATCATGTACGCGGGCACCGCCAACATCATGCTCAACGGCCTGGGCGTGGTGCTTTCGCCGAAGGGCAACCCCGGCTTCCTGCCGGGCATGAACGCCGGCGCCTTCAACCTGGGTGCCGGGCTGAGCTTCCTGGTGCTGCCCGCGGTTCTTGTGGGAACCTCGTCCCTGGGCGACCGCGCCTCCTACGTGACCGTGGTGGTGGTCGGCCTGGTCATCACCGTGGCGGCCTTCGCCGCCTCGTTGCTGATCCCCAAGCCCGTCGACGCAGAGGTGAAGTAATTGGATACCCAAGCCCCAGGCAACCAGCCCGGCAAGATCGTGGTGGTCGGCTCGCTGAACGCGGACCTGACCATCTACACCCAGCGCCTGCCGTCCCCGGGGGAGACCCTGCACGGTGAGGGCTTCACCGTGAACCCCGGCGGCAAGAGCGCCAACCAGGCCGTTGCGGCCGGCCGGCTCGGGGCCAAGGTGTCCCTGGTGGGCGCCGTGGGCCGGGATGCCAACGGGACCATGCTGCTCGAATCCTGCGCCGCGGCAAACGTGGACGTCAGCGGCGTGCGCCGCGCCGACGGCGTGGAGACCGGCGTTGCCGTGGTCACCGTGGACGCGCAGGGGGAGAACACCATCGTGTATTCCGCCGGCGCCAACGGCACCCTGACTCCCGGCGACATCGCCGCTTCCGCCTCCGCCTTCGAGGGCGCCGCGGTGCTCTGCCTGTGCCTGGAGGTCGGACTGGACACCGTCGAGGCCGCGGCGAAGGCCGGCGCGGACGCCGGCGCGAAGGTGCTGCTAAACCTTTCCCCGTACGCCTCGATCCCGGCCAGCCTGGCCCGGCTCTCCAACGTGTTGCTGGTCAACGCGCACGAGGCCTCGCAATTCCTGGACGGGGAGCGAATCCCGGAACCCGACGCCGAGGCCCCGGCCTGGGAACCGGTGCTGGAGCGGCTGGTGGCCCGCGGGCTGCCAAGCGCCGTGGTGACCCTCGGCGCCCAGGGCTCGGTGGTGCTGGACTCGACCGCCGAGGCGGGGAATCGCATTGTCCGCATCGCCCCGACCCGCGTCGACGCGGTGGACACCACCGGTGCGGGAGACGCCTTCACCGGCGGGCTTGCGGCACGCCTGGCCGCCGGCGACGCGCTGGCCGATGCGGCAGCCTTTGCCTCGGTGGGTGCCGCACTGGCGGCCACCAAGAAGGGCACGCAGGCAGCCTACCCGGATGCCGCCGCGGTCAACGCCAGGCTCAACGCCTAGCCGTTTTCCCCCCAAAAAAACGCCGGATCCCTCCCGGACCTTTCCCCGGGAGGGATCCGGCGTTAAGGCGGAAGTCGCTCAGTCCAGGGTCAGCGTCGAGGTGGCATCGGACTCGGCGTGCACCAGGGTGAGGGTGATCGGACGCGCCGTCACCGAGTCCGGAAAAGACAACTCGTGCGTGGTCGCGGCCATGTCCGCGGTGCACGGACCGGACCCGCCGGAGGATTCAAGATGCAGCTCGATGCCCTCGATGCCCTCGATGCCCTCGGTGCCAACCGCCTCCATGGTGCTCACCACCGTCGGACAGGACGAGCTGCCCCACGTGATGAGCGCAAACCGGCTGCCGTCCTCGAGCCCGAGCACCGAGGTCTGCTCCCAGGGGACCGCCGAACGTTGGGCTTCGGTCAACGAGGTGGGAAGGCCCCGCTCCACGCGCTCGGCCACGCTCGCGGGGCCCGAGCAACCCGCCAGCAGCAGGGCTGCCGCCATGATTCCGGCGAGCCGGGCGCGGTGCCTCGTTGCCTTCATCGGTGCACTCTTTTCCACGCCTGCTCAGAGCAACGGTGCCGGCGCCTTGGTGAGGGTGATGGTGTCGCGCCCGCGCATGCCCTCGAAGCGGTACTCGCCCCAGCGGACCGACTGCGACTGCTCGTGCTCCACGGCGCTCCAGTCCCAGCCGAGCACCGCGGGGGAGTCGCGGCCGCATTGCGGAGGGTAGGACTCCATGACGGCTGTGCAGTACACGGGACCGGTCCCGTTGTCCAGCACCATGCCGGCGAAAGGCCTCCCGGCGGCAGGTGAAAGCGCGATGAGCAGCGCGAGGACAGCGAGCACGAGCGCCACCGGTGTCATCGCGTAGCGTTCCGGCTTGGATCGGGAGATCGCATTCATCACCACCCCGAGAGCGAGGTACCCGAACACGACCCAGCTGCCCACCCGGGAGAAGCCCTCCGGAAACACGTTGAGCATTCCGGCACGGTCCAGGGCGAGCACCGCGATGAAACCGTAGACCAGAATGGAGAGCGCGGAGGCGACCCGGTAGCCCGTCGGCAGCGTCCCGGGGTGTTGCCCGCCCCACGCGAACCGGCCCCACGGGGCTCCGAGCGCCAGGGCAACCTGGAAGAGTGCCAGCAGGAGAAGCACTGCGACGAAAACGACGGCGGTGGTCATGGACGGAAGCCTACTCTGCTCCGGCGAATTGGGGATGTCGGGCGGTAAGCGGCGATCTCCACGGGCGTTCCCGGAGTGCACGGTGCAGGAAATAAACGGGTACTGGCACGGATGTTGCACGTCATACCCGCGGCGTACCGTTGCTGCCATGAGCGATCCCACTGGCAGGCCCCGGGGCGCAGGGCCCGCTACGGAAACCACGCGCCGCACCTACCTTTTCGCACTCAAGGACGCAGGCGGCACGGTTCCGCCGGAACTTGGCGTCGCCCGCCGGCTCGCGCGCCGCGGCCACGAGGTCGTGATGCTCGGCGACAATTCCATGGCGGATGAGGCAACCGGAGCAGGGGCCACTTTCCGCTCGTGGACCGATGGTGAAACGGGCGAGATTCGCGACTGGGCGCTGCACACCCCGATGGGCCTGGCCCGCGACATGTTCCAAAACATGATCGGGGGACCGGCGCCCCAGCAGGCGCGGGACACCGTGGCGGCCATCGACGAGGTGCGGCCGGACCTCGTGCTGACGTCGTTCTTCGCTTTCGGCGCCATGGTTGCGGCGGAGTCGCGCGCGGTTCCCTTCGATGTCCTGCTGCCAAACACCTACCCGCTGCCCGCCAAGGGCATGCCGCAAGTGGGCACCGGCTTCGCCCCTGCGAAAGGTGCGCTGGGCGCACTGCGCGACCGCTTGACGACTTTCGGCGGCACCAGGCTGATCGACAGGTACGCACTGGCGCCCTTGAACGAACTGCGCGCCGAACACCGGCTGGCCCCGGTCTCCAATACGTGGGAACAGGTTCACCATGCCAGACGCCAGCTGATTCTCACCTCGTCCGCCTTCGATTTCCCCGCCGAGCTTCCGGCCAACGCCCGCTACGTGGGGCCGATCCTCGATGACCCGGCATGGACATCCAATGCCCCGTGGGCGCCACCGGCAGGCGACCAGCCGCTGGTCCTGGTGGCCATGTCCTCGACCTTCCAGAACCACGTCCAGTGCATGCAGCGGATCGTGGACGCTCTCGGGAGCCTCCCGGTGCGCGGACTGGTGACCACGGGCCCCGCGATCAACCCCGAGGAGATCCGCGCGCCGGCCAATGTCACCGTCGTGGCCGCCGCACCCCACCACCAGGCGATGGCACGCTCCAGCCTGGTCGTCACGCACGGCGGCCACGGCACCGTGGTCAAGGCGTTGGCCGCGGGACTGCCGCTAGTCATCCTGCACCACGGCCGCGACCAATCCGGCAACGCCATCCGGGTCACCTCCCGGGGAGCCGGCATCGCGGTTCCGCGTGGCTCCGCTGCACCCCGGATCGCGAAGGCCATCGCGAAGGTCCTGGCGACCGACAGCTACCGAAAGGCCGCGGTGCAGCTCGGTGGGGCAATCGCGCGGGACGCCGCCAACGGTTCGCTCCTGCTGGACGAAGTCGAATGTTGAATGCCATGGGCGAATCGGGCATGAGCCGGAAACATGAGGTGCCAGCCGATTTGTCTATCTAGTACAAATGTGCGATAGTTAGAGATCTCCTTAAGGGTTGCTAGAAGAGCGTGGACAGTCGAATTTATTCGCACAGCCGCTCAGATACACCGTGCGCACCCTTGGGCGGAACGGACAGTTGGGCCGGGATGAATTTGTCAGGACCGGATGCAGTGCTGATGGCAGTGACAGCAAATCCCCCGGCACCACGCTCTGCAGCTTGAATCGAAAACAGGCTGCGCGAATCGAAGAAACAAGCCTGCCAGAAATCTTTGCTGACATGCTCCATGCACTTCGTTTCTGATGTCGATTGCACGTTGGACCCAGCCGGTCAAAGGACCGGCGGGTCAACGAGGATTGTTCGAATAACGGCGGGCCCTTCCATCGATGCGGAGGGCACGCAACAGCACCAATCGGAATGTGCCAACTGTTCGACGCCTCCCGGCGTCGGACACGGCGCATCCGGCGGTGGACGACGCAGGGTAGACCCGTCGAATCGCCGCACTGTCATGAAAGGATGGATCACAATGACACCAGGTCATGAAGCACTAATCATTACTGCCTTCACGATGATCGGCTTGCTAAGCGTCCTGACCTTTGCCATGGTCTGGCGCTACCGCAAGGCCCACAAAAAGCACGAGGAACCAGGCGCCGAGAAGGCAGCATAAGAGTGTGGTTGGCACGGGAATGAACGGCCCGGGCCAATGAACAAGGAAACGGGTGTGCCCGCCATTGATTTGGCAGGTGCACCCGTTTTCGTTTGCCCGGCCGATTGAAGTCTTGGCGGCGGCGCCCGCCGAGGAGCACTCCGCGAAGCCCATGGACAGGTCTTCTTCGCCGGGCCTACAGGTCGAGCTGCCGGGCCGGTTGCCCGGGCCAATGAGGGCCCAACGGGTGGCAGCCACGGCACCGAAGCACAGCATCGCCCACAGCATTTTTCGTCGCCCATCGATCTCGACATGGCATCCGCGCCCCGCAATGCCCCCTGCCAGTCACCGCAAATACCGGCCGACTCACCGAACCGTCCGGCGGTTCGCCCTGCGGAATGGGCGAAGTGGCCCAAATGTGACCCGTCCACGGGCTAAAGTGGCGCAGATGACACGAAGCAACGTGTGTCACACATCTTCAGGAAGGGCAGCCGTGCACGATCGGATCCAATACTCCAAGTTCCTCGACCTTCGAATGTCGGCCGAACAGGCCGCTGCCTTGGTCAAGCCGGGCATGACGGTGGCCATGAGCGGCTTCACCGGCGCAGGCTACCCGAAGGCAGTCCCGGGCGCGCTCGCGGCCCTCATGGAAAAGGAGCAGGCCTCCGGGAATCCGTTCAAGATCAACGTGCTCACCGGGGCCTCGACGGCCCCGGAACTCGACGGAGTGCTGGCCCGCGCCGGCGGCATGGAGCTGCGACTGCCCTACATGTCCGACCCGGAGCTGCGCCGCCGCATCAACGACGGCGAGATGGAATACATGGACATCCACCTCTCCCACGTCGCCCAGCACGCCTGGTTCGGGTTCTACGGCAAGATCGACCTGGCAGTCATCGAGGTCGTGGGCATCAAGGAGGACGGCAGCCTGATTCCGTCCTCGTCCGTGGGCAACAACAAGACCTGGCTCGACATGGCCGACAAGGTCATCATCGAGGTCAACACGCAGCAGTCCGCCGCCATGGAGGGCATGCACGACATCTACTACGGCACCGCGTTGCCCCCGCACCGCCGGCCCATCGAGATGACCACCGCCGACCAGCGGATCGGCGAGCCCTACCTGCGCGTGGACCCGGCCAAGATCGTCGCCGTGGTGGAAACCAACGCCCCGGACAGGCTGTCCCCGTTCGCCCCGGTCGATGAAACCAGCACGCAGATCGCGGACCACCTGCTGGATTTCCTTGACCACGAGATCCGTGCGGGACGACTGACGGACAAGCTGCTGCCGTTGCAGTCGGGCGTGGGAAACATCGCCAACGCGGTGCTCGCCGGGTTGGCGCGCGGCGGCTACAAGGGCCTTCAGGCCTACACCGAGGTCATCCAGGACGGCATGCTGTCCCTGCTCAAGGACGGAACCCTGGGCTTCGCCTCGGCCACCTCCTTCTCCCTGTCCGCCGACGGCATCGACGAGTTCAACGCGCACGTGGACTTCTACCGCGAACGCATCCTGCTGCGCCCGCAAGAAATCTCCAACCACCCGGAGCTGGTGCGCCGGCTGGGGTGCATCGCCCTGAACGGCATGATCGAGGCCGACATCTACGGCAACGTGAACTCCACCAACGTGGTCGGATCGCACGTCATGAACGGCATCGGCGGCTCGGGCGACTTCGCCCGCAACGGCTACCTCTCGGTGTTCATGTCCCCGTCGACCGCCAAGGGCGGGAAGATCTCCGGCATCGTGCCGATGGCAAGCCACGTCGACCACACCGAGCACGACACCATGATCCTGATTACCGAACAGGGACTGGCCGACCTGCGCGGGCTCTCGCCCAAGCAGCGTGCCCAGGTGGTCATCGACAAGTGCGCGGCCCCGGAGTACCGCCCGATGCTGCAGGACTACTTCGACCGCGCCAAGGTGGGCAGCTACGGCAAGCACACCCCGCACCTTTTGGGCGAGGCGCTGTCCTGGCACCAGCGCTACATCGACAGCGGGGACATGCGCCCGACCGCCGAAAAGGCCTAAGGCCACGGAACAGGTCGGCGACATGGAGAAGCCCGTCCGGTGCGCGTCCCGCGAGGGAGCGCACCGGACGGGCTTCATGCCGTTTGCCTGCCGCGCGGGAGCCGGTGCAGCTATGCCGGAACGGCGCTTCCCTGGTCCGGCCCGAGGGCCAGGGGGCGTTGCAGGGACGGTTCCTGCGGCAGCACGGTGTTCGGCTGGGCGGGGACCAGCGGGGCCAGGCCCATGCCGGTGCGGTACCAGGAGGACTCGGTGGACACCCAGATGGTCATGGGCAGCCCGGTGAAGTGGCCGGTGTACTCGCGTTCCGGCGTCCACCTCTCCGAGCGCTCGTAGTAGCCCCACGATGCCTGGTTGCGGTTGTCGATCACCGTGATCGGGGTGCCGCCCATGGACAGCGCGTAGGTAAGACGCGCCTCGGCCATGTACTGGCGGATGCCCAGCCTTCGGTAGGCGGGGTGCACGAACATGCCGCCAAGCTCCATGGGGCTGGGAACCAGGGTCGGAGCCGTCACGGAGGTGTGCACGATGCCCACGCCTACCCGCGTGCCCTCGTGCAGCGCGGTGACCACGAACCGGGCATGGTCCATGCGTTCGTGCCAGCGGGCATCGGGATTCAGGGCGAGCGCGGAGAGGGCATCGCGTTCGAAGCCGGTGGGCGCGGAATAAGACAGGGAGTACTCAATGATGGGAAGCACTGGGAGCGGTCCTCTAAGTGAAAAAGAGAGCGAACAAAAGAAGTGGTTCCCGGAACTACGCCGGGCCGGTTCTTTGGCCGGTAGGGGACCGCTGCCGGCGGTTCCCGGCAGCTTCCTTGTAGGGCCCAGTTTGGGCGTCGAAGAATTCGACAGTGAAATTATTACCCGCCGAAAGCCCCGTTGTAAACACAGCTCCCGGGCGACGCGCCGGACTCCTCGAATCGTTCGCCGGAATGCGCGGATCCAAGGGCGAAAATGGCCCGGAATACCGCGGGTTTTGGCGGTTTTGCGGGACGGTGGGTTCACCAACAATTCACCTGCGAATTTCCTGCCCGGGCGTGGCACCAAAATGGAGGAATGGAAGGCGGTGGTGCGAGGCGGATGCGGGGGAGGATGCGAGGGTACGCCTCGCGCCGATTTGGCGTGCACCGTGGTGCTCGGCTAATCTTGCTAGGTACTCCTTTGGGAGAGACGACCCGGTTCTTTAGCTCAGTTGGTTAGAGCGCTCGCTTCACACGCGAGAGGTCAGCAGTTCGAGTCTGCTAAGAACCACCAACAGAAAAGAACCCCGGATTTCCGGGGTTCTTTTCGTTAAGCCTGCCGCATCGGCGCCGGCAGCAGGGCCGACGCAGGACTACTTCGCCTCGAGCATCTCCAGGACCAGGGGCTTGACCTTGGTCCCCAGCAGTTCAATGCTGCGCATCATGGTCTCGTGCGGCAGGGAGCCGGCCGAATACTTGATGTCGGCACGCGAGAGGCCAAGGCCGTTCGCAAAGTGCGCGATCTTCTTCGCCACGGTCTCCGGGCTGCCGGCCAGCAAGGATCCCTCGGGGCCGGTCGAGGCTTCGAAGCGCATGCGGCTTGCCGGCGGCCAGCCGCGCTCGGCCCCCAGGCGGTCCATGGTGGTCTTGTAGTGAGGCCACAGCAGATCCATGGCTTCGGTGTCGGTGTCGGCGACCAGGCCGTGGAAGTGCGCGCCGATCTTCTGCGGCTGGTGGCCGAACTCCTCCAGCGAGCGCTTGTAGAGCCGGGTCAACGGCTCGAAGGCCATGGGCTGCCCGCCAATGATGGCCAGGAACAGCGGAAGTCCGTGCTTGGCCGCGCGCACCACCGATTCGGGGCTGCCGCCCACGCCCACCCAGGCATCCAGCCTGCCGTGCTCTATGGGCGGGTAGACCGACTGGCTCCGCAGTGCCGAGCGGGTCTGGCCGGACCAGCTGACAGGTTCGCCCTTGCGCAGTTTTGCGAACAGGGCGAGCTTCTCCTCGAAGAGCAGCTCGTAGTCGGAAAGCTCGTAGCCGAAGAGCGGGAAGGACTCGATGAAGGAACCGCGGCCCAGGATGACTTCGGCGCGGCCGTTGGACAGGCCGTCGACCGTGGCGAAGCGTTCGTAGACGCGCACCGGGTCATCCGAGCTCAGCACCGTCACCGCGGAACCCAGCTTGATCGTCTCGGTCACCGAGGCGATGGCCCCCAGGACCACTTCCGGGGCGGAGACCGAGTAGTCGTCGCGGTGGTGCTCGCCAACCCCGAAGAAGTCAAGTCCCGCGGCCTCGGCGGCCCTGGCCTCGGCGACCACGTTGCGGAGCACCTGGGCGGGGTGAAGCGGGGTGCCATTGGGGTCGTTGGTGATGTCGCCGAAGGTCTCGACGCCGATCTCAAATTGCTGGGTGTTCGGGGTGGACTCACTCATGGTTTCCCGTCGCTCTCCTGTCGAAAGTTATATGCGTTTGCATTCATTATGGCTCAACTCCGGAGATCGTGCGGATATTCCCGGGGCCGGTCCGGGCACTGTGTCCAAATAGTCAAATGTGAGTTGTGCGGTCCTTGGATCAATGCACCATAAAGCGGCGGTATGGTGGGTGGGAACAAGCGCAATCGACAGGAGGAAGCGTGTCTTCAGGTAAGGGGCCGGACACCACCGCCCCGGCATCACCGGGCGAGGATCCCAGCCCGCAGGTCTCGAGCATTCGACGTGTCCAGACACGTGAAATGGTCCACATCACCCAGGCCCTGAAGGACGCTGCCGCACACGCACAAAAGGCCCCTAAGATCCCCGCCATCGACACGCCCGCGAGCGGCACGCCTGGCGTCGCACCGGCGCCCGCGAAGCCCGTCGCCAGGCAAGCCGGCAAGCCCTCGGGAAGGCCGGCCGCCAAGCGGCCCAAGCCGCCCAAGGCGCCGAAGCCGGCCCGGCCCGCCAAACGGCCGCAGCCCACCACCTTGGCCCAGGACGCCATCAACGCGAAGACCGGGCAGGTCGGCATCACCTCCAGCGGCGCCCCGGCCCTGCCGCCGCGCGCCAACCCTGCCGCCAAGCGCATGATCTCGCGCTGGCTGGCCTCCGACACCCCGCCCACCCAGGCGTTCAACATCGTCGAACGGCTCAAGGGAACCCCCTATGCCAACCCGAAGGTGAACGCGGCACAGGATGCGTCGGCGCGCAAGACCCTGGAATTCGCACTGGACCTGGCCGAAACGATGTTCCGCTATGGCGCCGGTGCCCTGGAAGTGGAGACCAGTGTCATTGCCGTGACGGCTGCCCTTGGGTTGAGCTACACGGACGTGGACATCACCAACCAGTCGATCCACCTGAACTTCGCCCCGCCGGAAGGCGAGTCGTTTTCCATGTTGCGCGTGGTGCGTTCCTGGACCAACAACTTTGCCGGTCTGGCGGAGGTCCACCGGTTGGTTTCCGACATCGTCTCCGGGGGCGTGACCCGGCAGCAGTCGGTGGACCGGCTGCGGGCCATCTCGCGCCGGCCCAAGCCGTTCCCGCGCTGGATGGTCTCCGCAGCCTCCGGCGCCTTTGCCGCGCTCTTCGTGATCTTCATCGGCGGCTCCCTGCCCGGGGCTGCCCTGGCCTTCGTCTCCTCCGTGGCGGTCGGGCAGATCCTCAAGTACGCCGCGCGTTGGCGCGTGCCCGAGTTCTTCTCGGTTGCCACCGCGAGCTTCGTCATCACGGCCATCGCGGTGCTCTTCCACGCCCTGAACGCGCCCATGGACCCGGCGCTGGTGGTCGCCGGCGGCATCCTGCTGTTGCTGCCCTCGGCCAGGTTTGTCTCGGCCCTGCAGGATGCGATCAACGGGTTCCCAGTCACCGCCGCCGGGCGCTTTTTCTCCGCGGCGCTGACCTATGCCGCGATCCTGACCGGCATCATGACCGCCCTGGTCTGCGCCGAACTGCTCGGCGCGCCGGAACTGGATGTGCGGGTCATCGACACGATTTCCTATCCCGGCTGGCTGTTGGCTGCCCTGGTGGTGGCGGCGGTCATCGCCGGCGCGGTCACCGAGCAGTCCGATCCCAAGCTCCTGCTGCCCATCGGGGCCATCGCCCTGCTGGGCTACCTGATCCTGCTGGGCATCCAGGCCCTGGGCGTGGGGGACCGGGCGGCGCCCGCGGTTGCGGCGACCTTCGTCGGCCTGGCCGGGCGCTGGGTGGCATACAAGATGCGCGCCCCGCAGCTGGTGCTCGCGGCCCCCGCCATCGTGTTCCTGCTGCCCGGGTTGATGATCTTCCGTTCCATGTACGGGATCGTCTTTGACGTCGCCGACATGTCCGGGGCCATGGTGCAGATGTTCACCGCCTTCACCATCATGATGGCCATAGCGGGCGGCGTCGTCTTCGGAGACACCCTGGCCCGCCCGCTGATCGGCGCCGAGGCGCTCGCCGAGCGCCGCAATATCCGCCGCCGCTAGGCCCTGGGAACCGTCAGGGGCAGCGCCCAGTCGATGGGCGTGCCGCCGGCCGCCACCAGCAGTTCGTTGGCACGGGTGAAGGGCCGGGAACCGAAGAAACCGTGCCGCGCCGAAAGCGGCGAGGGGTGGGCCGAGGCGATGATCGGGATCGAGCCCAGTGCCGGCGCCAGCGCTTGGGCGTCCTTGCCCCACAGGATCGCCACCAGCGGACCCCCGCGTGCGGCCAGCGCGGCCATGGCGGCATCGGTGACGGCCTCCCATCCCAGCTTCCGGTGCGAGCCGGCGGCCCCGGCCCCCACCGTCAGCACCCGGTTCAGCAGCACCACGCCCTGGTCGGCCCACGCGGAGAGGTCCCCGTGCGCCGGGACCTGCACGCCGGTGTCGGCGTGCAGCTCGATGTAGATGTTCTTCAGGCTGCGCGGCAGCGGGCGCACCTGCGGCAGGGCGGAAAAGCTCAACCCCATGGAATGCCCCGGCGTGGGGTAGGGGTCTTGGCCCATGACCAGGACCCGGGCCTCGGCCAGCGGGCGGCTGAAGGCCCGCAGGATGTTCGCGGGCGCGGGCAGGATGCGCTCGCCGGAGGCCCGCCGGGTCTCCAGCTCCCGGGCCAGGGACATCAGCTTGTCTTCCACCGGGGCCAGCGCCTCGGCCCAGTCGGCCGCCACGAAGCCGCCGGCCACGGCCTCGGCGAGCCCGCGGCCGAAGGGGAAGGCGGTGGTGTCGGGCGTCGGCTCGGGGAGCTCGAAGAGGGGCGTTTCGCGGGTGTCCATGACATACATTGTGGGCAGATGCCCAGCCGGATGGGCAAACGGTCCGTGGGTGCGACACGTTAGAATAGTTACAGTTGGGGCAGATTGCCCGGTGGTTCACCGTGAACCGGGGAACCGGATTGTTGAGGGAAGTGCAATGTCATCCGAGGCACTTGGGCTCGAGTTCGAGCTTGACGAATCCAGCGGGCTGGACGAGCGTTCCCAGCGGATTCTCGCGCTGGAACGCCAGTGGTGGAAGTATGCGGGGGCCAAGGAGCAGGCCATCTCGGAAATGTTTTCCATCTCGCCCACCAACTACTACCAGCTGCTGAATACGCTCATCGACACGGACGCGGCGCTGGCCCATGACCCCATGCTGGTCAAGCGATTGCGTAGACTCAGATCGACGAGGCATCGCGCTCGGTCGGAGAAACGTCTCGGAACCGAGGCATGATTGCAACGCACGTCGGGCGTTTCGGGGCCCGGCCGCGCTTGCATTCCCGCACGCGCGCATGCCCACACTGCAAGCCACATCACCGAGGACGGGCATGACCAACTATCCGCGCGATGAATTTGATCGCGTCCCAGAGTTCAGCAACCGTAGCGGATCGCACCGCGAAAACGGCTGGGCTGCCGCCGCATCCGTGGGCGGGGCCCGATCCGGCTTGCGTTGGCTGATGGTCTTCGGGGCGATTGCCCTGGTGGTGGGACTCTTCTCCTTCATGGTCCTGCCCAAGCTCACGGGCACCCCGAGCGACCCGGCATCCGTTGCCGCCAGCTCCTCGGGCACGCAGGAAGCCACTGCGCCGTCCGAGGCGTCGGAATCGCCGTCCAAGTCCGAGGCCAGCGAAAAGCCGGCCGAAAGCGAATCGGCCGAGTCCGCCGACTCCAGCGAAGCAGGCTCCTCCACCGAGGCCAGCGAAACCCCCCTGGCTGAAGACGTGGACTCTTCCATGGCCATGGGCGTCTACAACGGGGCGACGGTCGGCGGCCTTGCCGGCAAGGCGCGCACGGAACTGCAGAACGCCGGTTTCAGCAATGTCGTCGCTTCGAACTGGACCAAGAAGGTCACGTACTCCACGGTCTACTTCCGCTCCGAGACCCACCGGCCCACCGCGGAGGCCGCGGCCGAGGAACTCGGCATCACCTCGGTCATGCAAAGCGCCAACATCCCCGGCAACATCGCCATCGTGCTGGGAAGCAACTTCCGCTAGGGAGCGCCGCGCCGCAATACGCTTATGGCAAAGTCGCACAGCTTGCACTCCGGATGGTTGAGTGCCAAGATTTGTATTAGCACTCGCACGTCCCGACTGCTAATTCGATCGAAGTTTTGAGCGGATACCTGCGGCTTCGGGGCGGTGTTTGAGTGAGTCCTTGACCAAGGCAGCGAGAAGCTTTTGCGATCGTCCCATGACATCGTGGATTCTTCGTCCGTCGCGGGCGTTGCCTCAGGTCGTAGATACGCATGAACGTCCCGAAAGGACATAAGCCGCTATGGCCAAAATCATTGCATTTGATGAGGAAGCACGCCGCGGCCTTGAGCGCGGCCTGAACATCCTGGCTGACGCCGTCAAGGTCACCCTTGGCCCGCGTGGACGCAACGTCGTTCTGGAAAAGAAGTGGGGCGCCCCCACGATCACCAACGACGGTGTCTCCATTGCCAAGGAGATCGAGCTCGAGGATCCGTACGAGAAGATCGGTGCGGAACTCGTCAAGGAAGTTGCCAAGAAGACCGACGACGTCGCAGGCGACGGCACCACCACCGCCACCGTTCTCGCCCAGGCACTGGTCAAGGAAGGCCTGCGCAACGTTGCCGCCGGCGCCGACCCGCTGTCCCTGAAGCGCGGCATCGAGAAGGCCGTCGAGGCCGTCACCGCCGAGCTGCTGGCTTCCGCCAAGGAAATCGAGACCAAGGAAGAGATCGCCGCCACCGCATCGATCTCCGCCGGTGACAACGAAATCGGCGCCCTGATCGCCGAGGCACTGGACAAGGTCGGCAAGGAAGGTGTCATCACCGTCGAGGAGTCGAACACCTTCGGCCTCGAGCTTGAGCTCACCGAGGGCATGCGCTTCGACAAGGGCTACATCTCGGCCTACTTCGTCACCGACAACGAGCGCCAGGAAACGGTTCTTGAAGATCCGTACATCCTGATCGTCAACTCGAAGATCACCAACGTCAAGGACATGGTTTCGATCCTTGAGAAGGTCATGCAGTCGAACAAGCCGCTGCTGATCATCGCCGAGGACATCGAGGGCGAAGCCCTTGCCACCCTGATCGTGAACAAGATCCGTGGCCTGTTCAAGTCCGTCGCCGTCAAGGCTCCGGGCTTCGGCGACCGCCGCAAGGCCATGCTGGCCGACATCGCCATCCTCACCGGTGGCCAGGTCATCTCCGAGGAGATCGGCCTGAAGCTCGAAAACGCCACCATCGACCTGCTGGGCTCCGCCCGCAAGGTTGTTGTCACCAAGGACGAGACCACCATCGTCGAGGGTGCGGGCGACGCCGAGGAGATCGCCGGTCGCGTGAACCAGATTCGCGCCGAGATCGAGAACTCCGATTCGGACTACGACCGCGAGAAGCTGCAGGAACGCCTGGCCAAGCTGGCCGGCGGCGTTGCAGTCATCAAGGCCGGTGCCGCAACCGAGGTTGAGCTCAAGGAGCGCAAGCACCGCATCGAAGATGCAGTGCGCAACGCCAAGGCAGCCGTCGAGGAAGGCATCGTCGCCGGTGGCGGCGTGGCCCTCATCCAGGCCGGCGCAACCGCATTCGCCAAGCTGCAGCTGACGGGCGACGAGGCAACCGGTGCGAACATCGTTCGCGTTGCCATCGAAGCGCCGCTGAAGCAGATCGCCTTCAACGCCGGCCTGGAGCCGGGCGTTGTCGCCGACAAGGTCAAGGGCCTGCCGGCCGGTCACGGCCTGAACGCCGCCACCGGTGAGTACGTCGACCTGCTGGCAGCAGGCGTGAACGACCCGGTAAAGGTCACGCGCTCTGCCCTGCAGAACGCCGCCTCCATTGCCGGTCTGTTCCTGACCACCGAAGCCGTTGTCGCCGACAAGCCGGTTCCGGCCGGCGCAGCAGCACCGGGTGGCGACGACATGGGCGGCATGGGCGGCATGGGCGGATTCTAATCCCCCTGCCACACATCGCCTCGTGCGTTAGCAGTACCTAGCTGAGACCGTGAGCCGCTTTCCCGCGGTGTACCGTTCCTTCCCTTGGGAGGACGGAACACCATGCGGGAAGGCGGCTTGCGGCGTTAACGGGGGGAACGGGACCGGGCGAAACGGAAACGACTCGGGGGCTTGGTCCCAACCAGGCTCCCCTGTCGATACCTCCGGGCACCCCGGCGCGCGACCGCGCGGCATTAGGATGGGCCCATGCCGGACATCGAGCAGACGCTGGCCGGCGGGCATGCCGCCGGGGAAGTGCTGCGCATTGGCGGGACGGTGCGCAAGCCCTGGCTTGGAAGCACGCCATCGGTTCAACGGTTCATGGCCCACCTGCGCGACCAGGGTCTCGCCGAGGTCCCGCGGCCATTGGGCCGGGACGCGCAAGGCCGGCAGGTCACGGAATTTGTTCCCGGGACGCCTGCGCCTCATGACCGGCCCCTGCCGCTGGAGGAGCTGGAAGATGTCGGGCGCCGGATCCGGCGGATCCACGACGCCGCCGAAAGCTTCGAGCGTTCCCCGGAGGATTCCTGGTCCACCCTGATTCCGGTTCCCCACGCGAACCTGATTTGCCACAACGACCTCGCCCCCTGGAACCTCGTTGCCGGGGAGCCCCCGGCCTTCATCGACTGGGACGGCGCCGGACCGAGCACCCGGCTGTGGGACCTGGCCTATGCCGCGCAGTCGTTCGCCTTCCTCGTCGCCGGCGAGGATCCCGGACGGGCGGCGGCGCGGCTGCGGGCGCTGGTCCTCGACGGATACCGGGCCGACGCCGACCTGCGCGCCCAACTGCCCGGTGCCCTTAGGAAGCGGACCCTGGCCATGCACGATTTCCTCCGCGATGCCCATCGCCGGGACTTTCAGCCGTGGGGTGGGATGTTCGTCGGCGGGCATGGCCGGCACTGGGCGGGCGCCGCCCGTTTCGTGAGTGAAAACGAATCCCGCTGGGCAGCGGCCCTGGCGCCGTAAGGCGGCATGGCAGGGGGCCGAGGCCTACGGCGACAGGGCTTCCAGCTCTGCCAGCTCCGCGGACAGGTTGGCCCGCGCCGCATCTTCCCAGAGCGCCCGGCCCGGTTCGCTTGAGTAGAGGGAACCGCCGTCCAGCAGTCCGCGCAGGATCGCGGAGCGCCCGCGGGTGAAATCGGCGTCGGGCACGTGGGCGTATTCACGGCGCACCGCCTCGGCATATCGCCGGTAGGCGGCCTTCGGCCGGGCCAGCACCTCCAGGTCCGCGTCGCAGAGCAGGGCCCCGGCGCCGTCGCCCGGCGCGGGCTTGTGTGTCTTGGTGAGCAGGACCAGGCGCACGACCTCGTCCACCACCGGCGAGGCGATGCCGCGGCCGGGCAGGCGCGCGGACGCCAGCGCGGCCGAATCCTCCTCATCGGTTGCCGTGCCGCGGTACACCGCGTCGTGGAACCACGCCGCCAGGTACACCGGAAGGTGTGCCTGCGCGGAGGAGGCCCCACCGGTCAGGGTGTCCAGGGCCGTCAGGACCGCCAGCAGGTGCGCCCGGTCGTGGTAGACGCGCTGCTCCTGGCTCCAACACCCCAGCAGTTCGCGGCCCAGCTCCGGGGCGTCGAGCCGCAGGGCGTCCCAGCGGGCGAGCAGCACGGCGTCGAGTCGTTCGGGCCGTTCCTTGGCGCGCACGCGCAGCCCCGAGGCTATGAGCCGCCGCACCAGCTCGGTGGCCGGGAGCGGGACGGCACCGGCCGCGACCAGGTCGTCGTAGCGCTCCAGCGGCACGTCGTAATGGTCGCGGTCGAAGGCGCGCTCGGGCAGGCCCCGGTCCCGGGCAAAGGCGTGCAATTCGCGAAGCGATGCATCGGAGACCAGATGCGAAAAGAGCGTTCCGTGGGCCGGCCAGGACGGGGGATCAATGAGGATGGACACGTCCCCAGACTAATACGCGCTTGTGCCCCGCCCCGGCAACCTGCCACCGATAGGTGTCAGTACGTGAACAGGGACGCGTTGGCGGCCTCGGCCTCGTCGTATTGCACCGAGGCCCGGTTCAGCGCGGTGCCGATGGAGGAGAGGGATTCCTCCACACGGGCCTGGGTGTTGCGCCAGTCCGCCACCACGGACTGGAAGTTGGCCGAGGCCGCACCCTGCCAGGTGCCCTGCAGGTCCTGCAGCGAGGAGGTCAGCGAGTTCACCTCCGCCCGTACGCGCTCGATGGTGGCATGCAGGTTCATGGACCGGGCCTGCATTTCGTTGGTGTTGGCGGCAAAGGTGCTCATGATTGGCTTCACTCCCGTGCAATGGCGGATCGGCTCCGGGCCAGGGGAAGCGCTCCCGTGCGGGGCCCGGAGGGAAGCGCGCCATGGTTGGATGCGTGCCTCCGTTTTCAGGCTAGAACCGGCACACCCCGCTGCGGACCAAGGCCGCAACGGGGTGTGGATAACGCGTGGGGAACGTGGTTCTAGTCGTCCTCGTCGTCCTCGGGGTCTTCCTCGGGTGCGACGTACGGCAGGTGGATCGACAGGGTGGCCCCGCCGCCCGGGGTGTCGCTAAGCCGGATGGATCCGTCGTGTTGTGCGGCGATCGCCGCGACGATGGCCAGGCCCAGCCCGGTGCCCCCGGTCTCGCGCTGGCGCGAGGAATCGGCGCGGTAGAACCGCTCGAAGACCCGTCCGGCATCGTCCTCGGAGATGCCCGGGCCGTGGTCGCGGATTTCCAGCACCGCGTCCGAGCGCCCGTCGATGACCGGCTTGACGCCCACGGCGATCTCGATGTCGCTGCCCTCGGGGGTGTAGCGCAGGGCGTTGGTCATCAGGTTGGCCACAATCTGCCGCAGCCGGGCCTCGTCCCCGCTGGTCGGCGCCGGTTGCGGGGCCCCGCCGTCCAGGCCGATCAGGCGCACCCTGCGGTCCACGGCGTTGACCCGGGTGTCCTCGGCGGCGTCGCCGGCCAGCAGGAGCAGGTCGACGGGCTTGCGCTCCAGCGGGCGCTGCTCGTCGAGCCGCGCCAGGGTCAGCAGGTCCTCCACGAGCTGGGCCATGCGCTTGGACTCGGCCTCGATACGCCCCATCGCGGTGCGCAGCGCCTCCGGGTCGTTGAGCCCGCCCTGCCGGTAGAACTCCGAGTACCCCTGGATGGTCACCAGCGGGGTGCGCAGCTCGTGGGAGGCGTCCTGGATGAAGCGGCGCATCTTGCGCTCGGAGGCGGCCCGCCCGCGGAAGGCGTGCTCGATGTGTGCCAGCATCGCGTTCAGCGAGCGCGAGAGCCGCCCTACCTCCGTCTCCGGGGGGTAGTCCTCCACGCGGCGGGAAAGGTCCCCGGCGGCAATGGCAGCGGCGGTGCGTTCGACGCGCAGCAGCGGCAGCAGGGCCCGGGTGGTGATGCCGTAGGCGATCATCGACATCAGCAGCGTGGCCAGCATGCCGGTGGACATCACCAGCATCGTGGCCTTGGTGACGGTGTCCTGCACCGAGGTCATAGGCAGGGCATAGATGAGGTCGTAGTCGGTGCGCGGCAGGTCCACGATGCGCACGCGCCACCCGGCCGAGCCCAGGTTGGTGCCGCGCACCGAGATCGAGGCGGCCGGATCCTCCCGCAGCCGCTCGATGGCCTCGGTCTCGACGTCGGGGGAATCCAGCGGCTTGTTGTCCGCGGCGGCCTTGCGCGGCATGGTGTAGAGGATCTCGCCGGATTCGTTGCGCAGGTCCCCGTAGAAGCGGGCAAGCCCGTTGGACCGGGGGTTGATGTCGGCGATGCCCGCATAGTCGTTGAGCATGGTGGCGGTGATGGTCGCGCTGTTGGACTTCAGGTCCGTGTCCAGCTGGGCGGTGAGCATCAGCCGCAGCGACTGGGCGGAGCCGACGGCCGTGACCCCGATGCCCGCAATCATCAGGGCGCTCATGAGGGCCACGAGCTTGGTCCGCAACGACACCTGTCGCCAGAATCTGCGGGCACTTTCCACGTGGGGGAACCGGCCTTTCGTCTTAGCGGCGGTCGGCGGTCCGCATGAGGTAGCCGACACCGCGCTTGGTCTGGATCAGCGAGGGCCACTCGGGGCGCGAGTCGATCTTGCGGCGCAGGTAGGAAATGTAGGACTCCACGATGGAGGCGTCCCCGTTGAAATCGTATTCCCACACGTGGTCAAGGATCTGCGCCTTGGACAGCACCCTGTTGGGGTTCATCATCAAGTAGCGCAGCAACTTGAACTCGGTGGGGGAGAGCTCGATGACCTCGCCGGAGCGGCGGACCTCGTGCGCGTCGTCGTCCAGCTCGAGGTCATCCACCCGGATCACCGCGCTGTCTTCCTCGGCCGGCTGGGTGCGGCGCAGCACCGCGCGGATGCGGGCCACGACCTCGTCGAGGCTGAAGGGCTTGGTGACGTAGTCGTCCCCGCCCACGGTCAGCCCGGTGACCTTGTCCTCGGTGTCGTCGCGTGCGGTGAGGAAAAGCACCGGGAAGTGCTTGCCGGCGGCGCGCAGCCGGCGGGTGATGGTGAATCCGTCCATGTCCGGGAGCATCACGTCGAGCACGGCCAGGTCGGGGGTGTCCGCTTCCACCGCGGCCAGCGCCTCGCGGCCGTTTGCCGCCGCAACCACCTCAAAGCCCGCGAAACGCAGGGAGGTGGAAAGCAATTCACGGATGTTTGGTTCGTCGTCGACGACCAGGAGCTTTGCTTCGGGGGTTTTGGCATTCATGTTTACCAGTCTGCAACCGCTATCTGTAAGAATCCTGTGTGTTCCTTGTGCGGGCAAGGACACCCGGCCCGAAGATCGCCCCCAAGTTGCCCGGAGCCTGCAGGGTGCCGGGGAAGGTCCTCGGCGGCGCGGTGCGCTAGCGGGAGCGGCGGCGCTCGCGGAAGTTCAGCACCAGGATCACCATGAGCAGGATGAATGCCAGCGGCAATCCGTAGAGCGACACGGCAATCAGTGCCGGGGCGGGGGCCAGCTGCATCGCGTACTGGATGAGGATGACGACCAGGGCCGCGAGCGAGATGATGGCGACGCCGCCGGCCAGGAAGGTCAGGATGCGCTGGGATGCTGGGGTGTCGGCGGTGGTGTTCACCCCTTAAAACTACCGCGCACCCGCGAAAGAACCACATTGGGTCCCGGTCCGCAGGTGGGAAGGGGCAATGCCGCTGATGTCGTACCCTAGAAGATATAGACTTCCCCGGACGCATGAGCCCGCCCGCAAGCCCCCATCGGGGGACGGGCTGCGTGGTTTCGCGCCGGGAGATCGCCAGAAATGGGGACACGGAACATTCTTCACCCCCTGTCGTTGCCCCATTGAGACGCAAGAACGAGGTAGTTAGACGTGCCAACCGGCAAAGTGAAATGGTACGAACCCTCCAAGGGGTTCGGGTTCCTGGTAACCGACGAGGGCCAGGAAGTGTATTTGAACGCCTCGGCGCTGCCCGCGGGCACGACCGAGCTGCGTGCCGGCACCCGCATGGAATTCGGAATCGCCGAAGGCCGCAAGGGAGCCCAGGCCCTGAGTGTTCGCATCATTGACGACGCGCCCTCCGTCACCCGTGCCAAGCGCAAGCCGGCCGAGGACACCGCCGCGCTGATCGAGGACCTGATCAAGGTGCTCGACTCGGTCTCCAACGGACTGCGCAGGGGCCGTTACCCGGAAAAAGCCCAGGGTGCCAAGGTCGCAGCAGTGCTGCGCGCCGTAGCCGACGATTTGGATGCCTGATCCCATGGCCCGCAAAGCAATACTCGATACGACACTGGCCAAGGCCGTGGACCACGCACGCAAGGCGCTGTTGGAAATCACCGACGACGCAAGCATCGGCGAACACCTTGAGGCCGTCAACGACGGCGAACGCCTGGTGACCCACCGCTTCGAAGCCCTGCTGCCCGGCTACGAGGGCTGGAGCTGGTTTGCGACCCTGACACGCATCCCGCGCGCCCAGGCCAAGGACCTTACGGTGTGCGAGGTCGGGATCCTTCCCGGCGAAGACGCACTTCTAGCACCGGCCTGGGTGCCGTGGGCCGAGCGCGTCCGCCCGGAGGAAATGGACGCCGAGCGTCGCGCCGCAGAGGAAGCCGCGGCCGCGTCGGACGGCACCGATGGCGATGCCGACACCGAGGCGCCCGACGAGTCCAGCCCGGCCGAAGCACAAGCCGAGTCCCCGGAAGAGAGCCAGTACTCGGAGGCCCCGGCCGACGAGGCTCCGGCGGACGAGGCACCCGTCGACGCGGACGACGACGCGGACGCCGACACCAAGTAGCAGGATAAACATCCAGGCGACAAGTCACCTGGATTGTTCAAGGGAGCGGGCAGCGTTCATCGCCGCCCGCTCCCTTTGCCCTTGCTCCGGAGGGCTCGGGGCAAAAATCAGGGCGCCGTCCCGACTGTTCCCCCGGAGGGAACTAGCTGTTCTTCAGCACGTACTCGATGCACTTGAGCAGGGCAGAGACGTCCTCGGGCTCGATGGCCACGAAGGTCGCCACGCGCAGCTGGTTGCGGCCGAGCTTGCGGTACGGTTCGACATCCACCACGCCGTTGGCGCGCAGCGTCTTGGCCACCGCAGCGGCATCGATCGAATCGTCGAAGTCGATCGTGGCAATGACGTTGGAACGTTCCTCGGGGGCGGCGACGTACGGGGTCGCCACCTCGGAGGCCTCGGCCCAGTCGTAGATGCGGGAGGCGGAGTCGGCCGTGCGGGCGGCGGCGAACTTCAGGCCGCCGTTGGCGTTGAGCCACTGCACCTGGGCGTTGAGCGAGACCAAGGTGGAGAGGGCCGGGGTGTTGTAGGTCTGGTTCAGGCGCGAGTTGTCGATGGCCGTCTTCAGGTTCAGGAAGTCCGGGATCCAGCGGCCGGAGGCTGCGATCTCCTCGGCCCGGGCGATTGCCGCGGGGGAGAAGAGGGCAATCCACAGGCCGCCGTCGGAGGCGAAGTTCTTCTGCGGGGCGAAGTAGTACACATCGGCCTGCGAGACATCGACGTCCAGGCCGCCGGCGGCGGAAGTCGCGTCAATGAGGACCAGGGATCCCTCGTCGGCACCTTCGACACGGTGCACCGGTGCCGCAACGCCCGTGGAGGTCTCGTTTTGGGGCCAAGCGTATACATCCACGCCGGTTTCGGCCACGGGGACCGGGCGGGTGCCGGGTTCGGAGGTGATGATCGTGGACGGTTCCAGGAACGGCGCCTTGTTGGTGGCGGCGGCGAACTTCGAGCCGAACTCGCCGAAGGACAGGTGCTGGGCCTTGTTGCGGACCAGGCCGAAGGCGGCGATGTCCCAGAAGGCGGTTGACCCGCCCACGCCCAGGACCACTTCATAGTCGGCCGGGGCGTTGAAGAAGGTCTTGAGGCCCTCTTGGATGTCGCGGACCAGGTTCTTCACGGGGGCCTGGCGGTGCGAGGTTCCCAAGAGCTGCGTTCCCGCGTCGACGAGTGCCTGGACCTGCTCGGGGCGGACCTTGGAGGGTCCGGCGCCAAATCGGCCGTCGACGGGCAAGAGGTCTTGGGGAATAGTCACGCCGGTGCTCATGTTGCTCCTCATAAGGGGGTTTTACGCTTTGACACTTCCGCTGCCGCAAACCAATGCGCATTGAGGGTGCCCAGTGGTTCAATAATCTCGCACTCCGGGGCCCAATGTGTAATAGCGAGACGCCAATGTGAACGCGGGTAGAGTGAAAGCGTAGTGAACTCTTGTAACAATCAACCCATGCGGGAGCTGCAAACGTGTCAGATTTGATCGATACCACCGAAATGTACCTGCGCACCATCCTGGAACTCCAGGAGGAGGGCATCATTGCCCTGCGCGCGCGTATTGCCGAGCGACTTGGGCATTCCGGGCCCACGGTCTCGCAGACGGTGGCCCGCATGGAACGCGACGGGCTGGTCGTGGTGACCACCGACCGCCACCTCGAACTGACCGAGCACGGCGCCGAGGTAGCCACCGGCGTGATGCGCAAGCACCGCCTGGCCGAGCGCCTGTTGGCAGATGTCATTGGCCTGGAGTGGGAGTACGTCCACGAGGAGGCCTGCCGTTGGGAGCACGTGATGAGCGAGCGCGTGGAGCAGCGGCTGTACAAGTTGCTCGGTGCGCCCGAGGCCTCTCCCTATGGAAACCCGATCCCCGGGCTCGAGACGTTGGGAGGCCCGGGGCTGGCGGAAATCTCCGTAGGTGTCCAAAGTCTCGATTCGGCCCTGATCGACGGAAACCTGGGCCCTGTCCGGGTGGAGCGCCTGGCCGAAACGATCCAGGTGGAACCCGAGCTGCTGGTCCAGCTTGATGAGGGCGGCATCCGCCCGGGTGCCCTAGTCACCTTAGAAAGGGCCGGAGAATACGTGGTCGTTCGGGTGGAGGGAATCGAGGGCGCGCTGGAGCTTCCGACCGAAGTCAGCGCCCACGTGTTTGTCCGCCGCATGGATTGATAACGGAATTGTAACTTTGGCATAAATCCCGGTAGTGTTTTGCGTTGGGTTGCACTTAGGTAACCTAGTCCCGATCCGATTCGCATAACCCTGCCGGCGGATCGCGGAGTCAGAATTTTCGGTAGGGGCGGAGGACCCATTCAACCGTTCCTGGTCTTGGACCATGGATCTTGGGGTGAAGCTGAGTCCGCCTTGGTGGGCTCTGCCGAGTTGATCTCATGACTCGAATCCGACAGCTAACTTCGCAGGCGATACATGAGAGGTTGACATTTGACTCAGCAGCACACCGCCGGCCGCCGTCGTGCGTCCGGACCCGTTGATGCTTCGCCTGCTGAAGGTTCACTAGAGCAGATCGTGGACACCGCATTGAGCGGTGAAACCACCACCCGACGTGCCGGTCGACGCGCCCTGAGCGTGGTCCCGGATTCCGTCGAGTCCCCTGAAGCCACGCAGTACACCGGCCGACGCTTTGTGGCCGGCCTGCGGTACGGCGTATCTCCGGACGCGGCAGCCATTGCCGCCACCGAGATCCCCGCCGCTCTTGCCGCGACCGCCGCACCGGTTGCCGCTCCGGTCGAGGCCGACGAGCTGGACAACGTCCTGAAGCTCGCGCCCCGGACACCGCGCACCCGCCTCGGTTTCACGCACAAGCTTGCCGCAGTCGCGGCCGTTTCCGGCCTGGCGTTCGCCGCCGCCTCACCCGCGAAGGATGCCGAGACGGCAACCGCGGGCACCGAGCGCGTGGCCCAGTCCGTCGTGGTCGACGTCAAGGCACCTGCCGGTGAAGAGGTCAAGATCGAGCGCGCCTCGGTGACCAGTGAATTCACCAAGGAAGACCAGCTGGCAACGATCATGACCGCTGCCGGCGGAGACGTCACCAAGATCGCCGCCGGCGGAGTGCTGGCACAGCCGGTGGACAACATCCGATTGACGTCGCGCTTCGGCCACCGCAAGAATCCAACAGGCCCGGGGTACATGAACCACAACGGCCTGGACTACGCCGTTCCGATGGGCACCCCGATCAAGGCCAGTGCCGCCGGAACCGTCGTGCAGGCCGCCTGGGCGGGCCACTCCGGCTTCCGCGTGGAGATCGACCACGGCAACGGCTTGCACACCAGCTACAACCACAACTCGGCCCTGAAGGTCTCCGTAGGACAAAAGGTCAAGCGTGGCGAGGTCGTCTCCTTGAGTGGCAGCACGGGCAACTCAACCGGTCCCCACCTGCACCTCGAGGTCATCGTCAACGGCAAGTGGGTAAACCCCGAAGGCTGGTTATAACGGCAATTGTCACCGTTCCGTGATCAGAACGTGACTTTTGGATTCGCTTCATATATTCTAAGTAAGTGATCAGGGAACAACCCTGCTCGCCGCCGCGGGAAGTGCCGAGCACTGCCAGCCCACGGTGTCCGTTCAAAACTCGTTTGGCAGTGGCGGGGGACCCACATTTCGGTTTCCGTACAGGAAGCCTTGGGGTTAAGTAGTTCGGCCTGGCGGCCGGATTGCCGAGTGACTCCCACTCGAACCCGACAGCTCACCTCGCAGGCATCAGGAGAGGCATTACTACGTGACTACACGTCAAGCATTGGGCCGCCACCGCGCGACCGCAGTTCGGACCAACCCGCTAGAGTCCATCTCGAAGGCAGTCGCCTCGAACGCTGGATCGGTTGGCCGCCAGGCCGCAGTCATTGCAGCCGCATCGGGTCTCGTACTGACCCTCGGTGTTCCGGCAGCTCAGGGAAACGTTTCCCGCGATGCAAGCGCGGTTCCCGTTGAAGGCCTTTCCGCAGAGCGCGTAGCCGTCAAGGCCGTTTCGGTCTCGGCTTCCAAGGCCAAGGACCTGAGCATCGAACGCGCAGCGTTCACCTCCAAGCCCGCGCCGGCCCCCGTGGTCATCGCAGTGGCCAACGAGGTCTCCACGCGTTCCAACGACACCGCTCCGGTGACTCGTTCCAGCAACAACTCGGACGCCAGTGCGCCGATGACCCGCTCGAACCGCGATTCCGCACCGACGACCTCCGCGGCCCCCAAGGTCAAGAGCGACTCGATGAACACCGCCAACCTCTCGGGTATTGCGGCAACCGCAGCCAAGTACGTGGGCGTTCCGTACGTATGGGGCGGCAGCACCCCCTCGGGCTGGGATTGCTCCGGCTTCGTCCAGTACGTTTACGCGCAGCACGGCATCAACATTGCCCGCGGCACCTCGGCTATCCGCGCCTCGGGCCAGTTCGTCCGCACCAGCTCCCCGAAGCCGGGCGACCTGGTCTTCCAGAACGGTGGCGGCCACGTCGGCATCTACCTCGGCGGCGGCAAGATGATCGGTGCACAGAACCCGACCGTCGACACCATCCTCCACGACGTCTCCCGCAACCCCCTCTACGGTTACTACACCCTCGCGGGCTAAGCTCAAGCGTTCCAAGGCCTCCGGCCGATCCGCAGGGATCGATCGGAGGCCTTGTTGTTTAACACCCATGGAGCGATACCCCGGATGGGTATAGGGTGGTCATGTGAAAATGTTGCAGCCGAGCACCGCCCCGTGGCCAAGGCGCCCCGGCGTGCGCTGGCTCTTGCTCTGCGTATTCTTTGTGGGTCTGTTCTCCATGCATGTTCTAGGCACGCCCCGGAGCTCCGCAGCCGAGCACGAAACCCACGGCGTGAACCACGGATACGCCACGCACGCCGCTGCCCACATCGAATCCCCGACAACCCTCGAAGGCCGAAGCACGACCCAGGCACCGGGTCACGACCTAGGGGTCGGCCTTGGCGAATGCACCGTTGCCGGGGCCTGTGCCTTGGGCCTGCTGCTGCTTGCCTTCAGGCTTGCCCTGCCCGCAGCGGGAACCAAGGGGTCGCGGACCTGGCACATGTACCGGCACCTCGGTTTGTTTCCACGGTTGGACTGCGTCCCGCCCTCTCCCTCGTCACAACGGCTCGGCATCTGCCGCAGATGAGAGACCCGGACATCGCACCGGACCAAATGTCTCATCCAACGCAAGGAAAAGCCGTTGAAAAACTCCAAAACCACATCGTCGATTTCCGCTGCCTTCCTGGCGGGTTCCCTGCTACTGGCTGGCTGCGCGCCTGCCGCCACGGAACACACCGGCACGGACCATGCCGCCGGCAAGGAAGCCTCCCGGCAGGCCCCCGATGAGCACCACAACAGCGCCGACACAATGTTCGCGCAAATGATGATCCCGCACCACGAACAAGCGGTGGAGATGAGCGAAATCATGCTGGACAAGGACTCCCTGAGTCCGGAACTGGCCAAGCTCGCCACGGAAATCAAGCAAGCACAGGCACCGGAGATCTCGTTGATGGAATCCTGGCTGGCTGCCTGGGGAGAGCCGCGCACGATCGGCCACGACATGGAGATGGACGGAATGCTCGGCACGGCCGAGCTTGACGCGCTCAAGTCATCCCGGGGAAGCAAGGCCGAGGAACTCTTCCTGCAGCAAATGATCGAGCATCATCTGGGTGCCACGAAAATGGCCGAGGAAGCGCTGGCCTCCGGCAAGGACCCCAAAGTGCTGGAGCTGTCGGGCGATATCATCTCCACACAGAACGCCGAAATCAGCCAGATGCGAGAAATGCTGAAGAAGTAGGCAGGCGCCAGGGCCATCAAATTGCCCCCGCCAAGAACTCCCTGTTCCTTAAGCTCTCGCTGATCGGGCCCTGGTCCTGACCTGCTGCACCTCCACGGCTGTCTCGTGCTGGCAACGACCGAACACTGTACTTGGCGGTCCACCGACGACGGGAAAACCTTCAGCGACCCGGACCCTGGTGCGCCGGTTTTGCAGAAGGGGGCCCTGTCCGGCCAGATCGCTGTGGGTTTCACACCGGACAACGCGGCGTGGACCAGCGCCGACGGTGGAGTGGGCTGGAACGAGGGCGCTCGGGCCGCTGGCGTGGTTGACGGGGGTGGCACCGGACGCGGACGGGAAGCATATCTGGGTCTCCAGCTCCGCCGGTGTCGAGCATTCGACCAATGCGGCCAAGGGGTTCACGGTTCGCCTTACGCCGGGCCGCTGTCCCGGGATCCTCCGGCCCGGGCACGGCCCGGCGCCAGGGAATGAGCCCCGGGGTCCACTGCCCGCTACATGTGCCCGGGGTGTACGGCGGGGAAAATTATGGTGGCAATTTCAACTGGTTTCGCCAAAAAGCGCGCAAAACGGCGGTTTCTTGTTTTAGGCTAGGGCACAGGAGCCAAAGCCGAGTGCCGCGTGCGCCACCGTGAGGGACTTCCGTCGTGGACGGGTCCCTCTGTTGCGCCGGGTCAGGATCTAAGGATGCGCGTATGCGAACCCTAGTACTGAATGCAGGATTTGAACCGCTGGCGGTCATCACCTTCCGCCGGGCGCTTCTCCTTGTCCTCACCGGGAAGGCCACCGTACTTGCCGATGACGACCGCGACCCGGTCGTGGGAGTGAACCAGGTGATGCCCCGGCCCACGGTGATCCTGCTCAACCGTTACATCCGGCTTCCCTACCGCAACACCGTCAATGTCTCGCGCCGCGGGGTGCTGCGCCGCGACGGGCACCGCTGCGGCTACTGCGGGCGCAGCGCGAACACGATCGACCACATCATGCCGCGGAGCCGCGGCGGGGAGGATTCGTGGGAGAATTTAGTAGCGGCATGCCAGGGCTGCAACAGCGCCAAGGGAGACCGGACGCTGGCACAGCTTGGCTGGAAGCTACGGTTCGCCCCGAGCCGACCGCGTGGCGCCCAATGGTTCATCACCGAACTTGAGCGCCCCGCAGAAGCTTGGAGTCCCTTCTTACGGAGTGCAGCATGAAATTCGATGCGATCATCGTGGCCGGCGGCCGCGGGTCCCGCCTGGGCGGGGTCAGCAAGCCCCTTCTTGAACACCGCGGCGAAACGCTGCTGGAGCATTCCCTGAACGCCGTCCGCGACGCACAGGCCATCGCGGTGGTCGGTGCGCACGCGTTGGCCGAGGCCGTCACCAGGTACATGGACGCCGCTCCGGATTTCCAGCGCGTGATCATCACCCGCGAATACCCCACCTTTGCCGGCCCTGCGGCGGCGGTCGCCGCCGGGCGGGCCGCCCTGGACGACGGGCCGGACGACGAAAACGCGCAGCGCCAGAACCAGGCATCCGAGTTGACCGTGGTGTTGGCCTCGGACCTGTTGGATCCCGGACCGGTCGTGGCCGCGCTGCTTGCCGCCACCGAGAACCCCGTCGAGGGCGTCGAGGCCTGGGTGCCGCAGGATGCCGCCGGCGTGCTCCAGACGCTCTCCTGCGCCATTCTCACGCCTTCCCTGCGCCAGGCGATCGACCAGGCCGCCGAACCCCGCGGAAGTCTCGAAAATGCATCAATGATGCGTCTGCTTGCTACAGTGCAGATGGAACGCCTGAAGCTTCCCGACGCGGACTTCAGCGACATCGATACGCCCGGGGATGCCGGGCGGCACGGGATAGCGGTGGCCAACGGCCACTGACAAGGAGAACGCACAATGCCTGCAGCCGAACTTGAGGAATGGGTCAAGGAACTCTTGACGGCCTTTGAACTCACCGACACCCAGGTAGACATCGATCAGGTGCTTTCGCTTGCAGGGGTTGCCGCACACACCATCGTCCGTCCCGCGGCGCCGCTGACCACCTACCTGGCCGGCTACGCGGCGGGCCTTGCCGTCGGCAGCGCCCGGTCCGGTGAAAAACCCGCCATGGACGCGGCCGATTCGCTGGCCCGCGCCGTCCTTGCCACACGCGCAACTTCCCCCGAAAACGCCTAGTAAAGGCACCATGAAAGACCACCAGTGGGCCGCCGCGCGCCATGATGCCCGCGCGCTCGGCACCCGGATTGCCGGCACCCCCGAAACCGTGCCCCTGCACCTGGCCGGCGGGCGCATCCTGGCCACCGACATGGTGGCCGCGTACCCGATGCCGCATTGCGCCACCTCCGCGATGGACGGCTATGCGGTCAACGGCCCCGGGCCATGGCGGTTGCTCCAGGCGCATGCCGCCAACCCCGGGGCGGGGGACCGGGTGGATCTGACTGCCGGCGAGGCCACCGCCGTGGTCACCGGGTCCCTGATCCCCGAGGGCACCACGTCCATCCTGCGCGTCGAGCACTCGACGCTCCTGGGCACCACGCTCACCGGAGATCGGACATTGCAGGCGCGCGCGGACATCCGGCCCTCCGGCACCGAGGCCGCCGCGGGTGACCTGCTGGCGGCCGCCGGCACCCGCCTGCGGGCCGGCGTCATCGCCACCGCGGCGGTGGCTGGCCACGACGAGCTCCCGCTCGCGGCCGTCCCGGCCGTGCACCTGGTGTTCACCGGCGACGAGGTCATCACCTCCGGGCACCCGGCCCCGGGCCAGGTCCGTGACGGGTTCTCCCCGGTGCTTCCCCAGGTCGTCTCCGAGCTCGGTGGCAGGGTTGCCAGCAGTGCCCGCATTGGGGACACCCTTGAGGCCACGATTGCCGCGATTGACGGTGAGGCGGCCCGGGCCGTCTCCCTGGTGGTGACCACCGGCGGCACCGGGTTCTCCGACCGCGACTTCGTGCGCGCCGCGGTGCGGGCCATCGGCGGGGTCGAAGCCATCTCCTCGATCGCCATGCGGCCCGGCCACCCCTCCATGGTCGCGGTCCTGCCCGGAAACCGGCTGCTGGTGGCGCTGCCCGGGAACCCGTTGGCGGCGCTCATGGCCGTGGCGACGCTCATCGACCCGATCCTGCGCGGGGCCTGCGGCAGAGAATTGGCCGGGCTCCGTTCCGCGCCCTCGGCCACGGACTTCGCCCCGCTGCCGGGCCGGACCCGGCTTGTCCCGGCCCGCTGGGTCCCGGATGCCGGCGGCACCGGCCCCGACGTGCTGGCACCGGCCGAGCACGTGGCACCTGCCATGCTCCGCGGCCTGGCGGCTGCGGACGCCATCCTGGTGGTGGGGCCCGATGGCGCCACGGCCGGCTCGCCGGTGCCCTATCTTCGGTTACCTTGGTAGGTGTGCGGTCGCCGCACCGCGCAAGGTGGGGACGCGGCCAAGGCAAGGAAAGGCAATGAGGACATGGGACGGAAAATAGCCCGCAGGCGCATCGTCCGCGCAACGCTGGAGGGTGCACGGATCGCCCGCGAGGAAAAGCTCGCGGTCGAGGAACCCCTGGAAATACGCTTTAACGGCACTTCCTTCACCACCTCCATGCGCACCCCGGGAGACGATTTCGACATGGTTGCCGGCTTCCTGCTCGCGGAGGGAATCATCAGCCGCACCGAGCACCTGGTCTCCATGCGATATTGCGCCGGAACCGATGAGGACGGGAACCAGACCTTCAACGTGATCGACGTGCAGGTCGGATTCGGCGCCCAACCGCCGGACCTCTCCGCGGCACGGAACGTGGTGACGTCCTCGGCCTGCGGCATCTGTGGCACCAACTCCATCGACGAGGTCTCCAAGAAATCTTCCTATCCGCTGGACCCCGCACGGGGCCATGTGGACGTCAAGGTGCTGCTGGGCCTGCCCGACACCTTGCGCGAGGCCCAAAGCCTTTTCAGCGCCACCGGGGGAGTTCACGCCGCCGGGCTGTTCACCACCGCCGGGGAGCTGCTGGTGCTGCGTGAGGATGTGGGGCGGCACAACGCGGTGGACAAGGTCATCGGGGCGGGGCTGCGCGAGCAAAAATTACCGCTTCATGACACCATTCTCCAGGTCTCGGGGCGTGCATCCTTCGAACTGGTGCAAAAGGCCGCGATGGCCGGGATTCCGGTGCTTTCGGCCGTCAGCGCGCCGTCTTCGCTGGCAGTGGAATTGGCCGATGAAACCGGGTTGACGCTTGCGGCTTTCTCCCGGGGTAGTACGGTGAACTTATATACGCATGCCGACAGGGTGAAGACCGGCTCCTAGAACGAATCGGGCGCCCGGCTTTCTCGGCACGCGCGCGACTACGGTCCGCAACACCGCACATCGACGTGGAGGATACATGCATCGGCCAGCCCCAACGCAGGACATCATCGAGGACGACCTGAAAGTCACCGAGCCAAAACGCAGCGCGGCCGGGGTCAAGGCCGTGATGGTGTCCCTGGAACGCGGGTTTTCCGAGGCGGGCGTGAGCCGCACCCTGAGTTCCATGCTGCGCATCAACCAGCGCGGCGGCTTCGACTGCCCGGGTTGCGCCTGGCCCGAATCCATCACCGGGGCGCGCAAGCCGGCCGAGTTCTGCGAGAACGGCGCCAAGGCAATCGCCGAGGAGGCCAGCGCCCGCACGGTGACCCCCGAATGGTGGGCCAAGCACCCCATCAACGTCCTGCGCGAGAAGACCGAGTACTGGCTCGGTTCCCAGGGCCGGATCACCGAACCCATGATCATCCGAGAGGGCGAGAGCCACTACACGCCCATCACCTGGGCGCAGGCCTTCGCCACCATCGGCGAGCACGTGAACGCGACGACGCCGGAGCGGTGCGTCTTCTACACCTCGGGGCGCACCGCCAACGAGACGGCGTTCATGTACCAGTTGCTGGCGCGCTCGCTGGGCACCAACAACCTGCCAGACTGCTCCAACATGTGCCACGAATCCTCCGGTTCGGCGTTGAACCCCACCATCGGGATCGGCAAGGGCACCGTTTCCCTCGAGGACTTCGAGCACGCCGAACTGATCTTCGTCATCGGCCAGAACCCCGGAACGAACCACCCCCGGATGCTCTCCGCCCTCGCCGACGCCCGCAAACGCGGCGCCCACATCGTCGCGGTCAACCCGCTGCCGGAGGCGGGCTTCTTCGGGTTCAAGGACCCGCAGACCGTCGGCGGCATGCTCGGACGCGCCGATGACATCAGCGACCACTTCCTGCAGATCAAGGTCGGCGGGGACCTTGCCCTCTTCCAGGCCTTCGGCCACCTGCTCTTCGAGGCCGAGGCCAAGAACCCCGGCACCGTGATCGACAAGGCATTCATCGACTCCGCCACCGATGGCTACGAGGCCTACAAGGAAGCGCGCTCCACGCTGGACTGGGAAGCCACCGAGGAAGCCACCGGGCTCACGCGAGCCGAAATCACCACCGTGGCCAACCTGCTCATCAAGTCCAAGGCCTCCATATTCTGCTGGGCGCTGGGCCTGACGCAGCAGCCCCACTCGGTGCCGACGCTGAAGGAGATCATCAACCTCCTGCTGGTTCAGGGAAACTTCGGCAAGCCCGGCGCCGGTGCCTGTCCGGTGCGAGGACACTCCAACGTCCAGGGTGACCGGACCATGGGCATCTGGGAGAAGCCCGGCGAGGGGTTGCTGGCCGCCCTTGATGCCGAGTTCAACATCGATTCCCCGCGCGCCCACGGCTACGACTCGACCGAGGCCCTGCTGGCCTTCGAGCAGGACGACGTGGACGTGTTCGTGTCCATGGGCGGCAACTTTGCCCTGGCAAACTCGGAAACCGAGGCACTCGAAGCGGGCATGCAGCGCGCCAAGCTGACCGTGCACATCTCCACCAAGCCCAACCGCTCCCACGTGGTGCACGGGCAGACCTCACTGATCCTGCCCACCCTTGGACGCACCGACCGGGACGACAAGCACTCCGGCGGACCCCAGTTCCTTTCGGTGGAAGACTCCATGTCGGTCATCCACTCCACCCAGGGCCGGCTCAAGCCGGTCTCCGAGCACCTGCTGGCCGAACCGGTCATCGTGGCGCGCATGGCACAGGCCATCCTGGGGGAGGACCACGCGGTCGACTGGAAGGCCATGGCCGAGGACTACGACGTCATCCGCGACCACATCTCGCGGGTGCTGCCGGGCTTCGAGGACTTCAACAGGCGTGTGCGCGGCCGCAACGGCTTCGTGCTGCCCAACCCGCCGCGTGACACCCGGTCCTTCGCCACCGACATCGGCAAGGGAAAGTTCACGGTCTCACCCTTCGAAGCGCTGTCCGCCCCGGCAGGGCACCTGATCCTTCAGACCATGCGCAGCCACGACCAGTACAACACCACGTTCTACGGTTTAGACGACCGCTACCGCGGAATCAAGGACGGCCGCCGGGTCATCCTGATCAACCCGCAGGACCTTGTCGAGCTCGGCCTTCAGGACAAGGCCCTGGTGGATGTCATTTCCACCTTCGGCGGCACCGAGCGCCGCGCCAACCGCTTCCGGCTGGTTTCCTACCCGACCGCCAAGGGCTGCGCCGCCGCCTACTTCCCCGAGGCCAATGCGCTGGTCCACCGCGACCTGGTGGCCCGCGAGTCCAACACCCCCGGGTTCAAGGCGATCACGGTGCGCTTCGTGCCACACGAACTGGCCCCGGGCCCGACGCTCGACAGCTAGCAATTTCCGGCGTGCGAAGCCAATGCCATTCAAGGACCTGCCCAAGAACAGGCCCTTGAATGGCATTGCCTGTTTCCGCGCCCTGAATCCGGATCCATGGCCGGTGGCGCGGCTTCGCAATGCCGCGGCAGCCCGAGCTGGTTTTCCCCGGGCCGTCCCGACGCGGAATGGACGCGAGAAAATCGCGGCGAGCCAAAACCCGGACCGCTTCGCGGACCGGTCCGATCTCCCCACCTGAAGACGAGACAAGGTACTGGTCAAGTCCGGGTTGAGTGCAACGGTCAAACCCGGTGGGGGCAACTTTGGTTTGGTGGGCAATTTCTCGATGACCTTGCGCGGTTCATCGGCTAATATCGTGGCTAATGAGCACCACGCTTCCTTCGGGCCTTCCCGGTGGTCCCACGGCGCATCCCACGTTCCCAAGGAGCATTGCCATCCGCCTCCCTGTCCTGGTCTTCGCCGCCGCGCTGGTATTGGCGCTGGTTGTTCCTGCCCCGGCCCTCGCCACCGGCCGGCCCGCCGGAACCGCGTACTCCGTTTCCGTCGCTGCCGCGACTCCGCCGACAGTCGTACGGAAGGCTGCGGCCACGCCGCCGGTGCAGTACCAGGTCAAGAAATCGGCCCCCTTGCGTGCGACGGCCTCGGCATCCGGCCGGAAGCTGGCCACCGTCAAGCAGGGCGCGTTCCTGGTCACCCTTTCCACCAAGCGTGGCTGGGTCCGGGCCAGCGTCGAAGGGAAGACCGGATGGTTCCCGCTGGCCAACACCAAAAGGCTTCAGCAGCACCGGCATGAGGCACTCCGGAAGACGAGCCTGCGCAAGTCCCCGGGCAAGGGCGCCGTGGTGGCGGTAGTAGCCCGGGGCCAAGCGCTGGTGTCCACGGGGCGGACCAGCGGGACCCACACCCAGCTCTACGCCGGAGGCAAGACCGGGTGGGCGAGGACCGCCGACATCCGACGGTCGATCGTGGCCAAGTACCAGACGTCCTCCGCCACCGCGCTGTATGCCTCGGCCCGTTCCGTCAAGCAGCTGGCGAGGATCCCGGCAGACTACACACTTGGCAGCCTGACCAATGCCCGGTCCAACGGCCGCGTTGAGGTCGTGTACGCAGGGAGCACCGGCTGGGTCAAGTCCTCCAAGGCAGCCAAGGTCGCGGGCAACGTCCGGCTCGGCAGGCTGAGCTGGGAAGCCTCGGCGGCAAAGAACATTGCCAAGTGGTGCAGGGGCGTGCCCATCACCGCAGGCCCGAACCGGCCCAACGAGGCCGAGGCCAGCGGCTGGATTGGCAACATGAAGGAAAGAATCAGCCTGGACACGAACGGGTTCCGCGGGAAGAAGCTCGACCCGAACCATCCCCTGGCCATTTCCATCCAGTACCACGAGTGTGCCCACATCCTGCAGTACCGTGCCTACAAGTACGATTTCACCCGCATGGACAGGGCCATGGACAAGGTCTACGGCAAACCCCGGACGGCCGCCGGGACCGAGCACATGGCAGATTGCATGGCAGTGGCCATGGGCGCCAGGCTCAAGGGCTCCGAGGCCGATCCCCGCTCGGGATACACGACCACGTGGTACTCGGGATACGGCGGGGCCTGCACGTCCCGACACCTGGCTGCGGCCAGGACGCTCATCGCCGGCAGGGCGCTCTAACCGGGCGGAAGGCGCCCCGAACTTGGCCCTGTTCCGTCCCCGCTGACCCTGGCCTCCGGAACCGGCCGCCGGGCGGGGAAGAATCGGGGCGTCCGGGTGGTTATGTCGGTGGCGGGGACATGCGTAGGCTTGCCCACGATCGATGACGTTTTAGATGCCTGGCGGGTTTTTCCGCGAGGTGCGGCAACACAACCTGGCTGGATGGCGAGAACAAAAACATGAGCATGGAAACTGCGGCCTGGCATTCGTTGTGGCGAATGTCCGGACCGGACAAGGGCAAGGCATATGCAGCCACGACACCGCGGCGGGTGCTGGCCTTTGCCGCGAGCTACAGGAACCGGTTGCTGGTCTTTGTACTGTTCTCGGTGTTCTCGGCCGTCCTGGCGGTGATCACCCCGGTGTTGGCCGGCCGCGTGGTCGACGCCATCGTCGCACAGACCGGGATCCAGGTGGTGCTGAAGCTGGCCGGGATCATTGCGGTGGTTGCCGTGCTGGACGCCGTCGTCTCGCTGGTGGTGCGATGGTTTTCCTCAAAGCTGGGCGAGGGGATCATTTTCGACCTCCGCACCGCGGTCTTTGACCACGTGCAGAAGATGCCCGTGGCCTTCTTTACCCGCACGCGTACAGGCGCCCTGGTCAGCCGGCTGAACAACGACGTGATCGGCGCCCAGTCCGCGTTCGCCGGAACCCTCTCGGGTCTGGTGTCCAACACCGTGGCGCTGCTGTTGACCGCAGGCGTCATGTTCTCCACCTCCTGGCAGGTCACGGCGCTCGCGCTGGTGCTGCTACCCGTGTTCCTGTTCCCCGCACGCCACTTCGGCAAGTCGCTGGCGCTGCTGCGCAAGGAATCGGCGGACCTGAATGCCTCCATGGGCACCCAGATGACCGAGCGCTTCTCCGCCCCCGGCGCGACCTTGATAAAGCTCTTCGGGCGCCCGGCAGACGAATCGGCGCAATTTGCCACCCGCGCGGGACGCGTGCGGGACATCGGGGTGAAGATGGCCATGCGCCAGTTCTTCTTCGTCTCCATGCTCACCCTGGTCGCCGCATTGGCCCTTGCGCTGGTGTACGGGCTCGGGGGCGTCTACGCGATGCGCGGCCAGTTGGCAGCCGGCGACGTGGTGGTCTTGGCATTGCTGCTGACCCGGCTCTACGCCCCGCTGACCGCACTGGCCAATGCCAGGGTGGAAATCACCAGCGCCCTGGTGAGCTTTGACCGCGTCTTTGAGATCCTCGACCTCGAGCCCCTGATCCACGACGCGCCCCATGCTCGGGTCCTGGATCCGGGCCCCGTATCGGTGAAGTTCTCCAACGTGTCCTTCGCCTACCCCAGTGCCGAGAAGGTTTCGCTGGCATCCCTGGAAGACGTCGCGGTGCTTGACACCCGGGGCGGGGAAACAGTGCTGCACGGCATCGACTTCGAGATCCCGGCCGGGACCACGGTGGCGCTGGTCGGCTCCTCGGGGGCCGGGAAGTCCACGATCGCCTCGCTGCTGGCACGCCTCTACGACGTCGATTCGGGCAGCGTAGAACTGGCCGGGACGGACATCCGTGAGCTCAAGCTCGACTCGTTGCGCTCCACCGTTTCGATGGTCACCCAGGACGGCCACCTGTTCCACGAGACCATCGGATCCAACCTTCGCCTGGCCAAGCCGGAGGCCAGCGACGCGGAACTCTGGCAGGCGCTGCGGCGGGCCCGGTTGGAACCCACCATCGAAGCACTTCCCGACGGGCTGGACACCGTGGTGGGGGAGCGTGGCTACCGGCTTTCGGGCGGGGAGCGCCAGCGCATGACCATTGCGCGGCTGCTGTTGGCCGCCCCGCAGGTGGTCATTCTCGACGAGGCCACCGCGGCACTTGATTCCTCCAACGAGGCTGCTGTCCAGGCCGCCCTGGCCGAGGCCCTGGAAAACCGGACGGCCCTGGTGATCGCCCACCGGCTCTCCACCATCCGCACCGCCGACTTGATTCTGGTCATTGAGGATGGGCGGATCGCCGAACGCGGCACCCACGCCGAGCTCTTGGAGGCACGCGGCCGGTACGCCGAATTGCACGACACGCAGTTCGCGCAGTAGAGCCGGGGAATCAAAGTCCCAGCAAGTCGGGCAGGACTTTCTCGCGCAGCAACGGCGCGATGTCTGTTCGGGCCAAGGCCGCTGCCGGGTCGAGCCACAGCATCTGCTCGATTTCTGCCTGGATCCTCGGAGTCTCGCGGGTCCGCGTGGCGAATAGGTGGGCGTGGATGTCGGTGTCGGCTTCGTTGGCGGCCGGCCCCTTCCACATGCCCATGGAGGTGACCTGGCCGGAAGTGAAAACCAGGTCCAGTTCCTCTTGCACTTCGCGCAATACCGCCGCCATGGGGCTTTCGCCGGGTTCGAGCTTTCCCCCGGGTTGCATGAACATGCTGGTCCCCTCCTTGCGCACCAGAAGGATGCGTCCGGAGGGGTCTAGTAGTTGCAGGGCTGCGATGGTTAGAATTTTTGGCACAACTCGAGCTTAACAAGCACCAAAAGCACTGGCGGTGGTGGTAGCGTGCTTTGAGAACAGGTCGCGGGGCGCGTTTTTCCATTTAATCGTGGATACTGGAGTCAGTTCGTCAACTGGCCATGTTCTCGGAACCTCACTAGTCATTGGGGACGGAGTGGTTCGGGCACGGTCAATGGGGGATCAAATGTGGATCTACAAATGGAGAATTGATGCAGCGGGGCACCAACTTAGGTCGACTCGGGGATTTTAATCAGGCGGTCATTTTTGAATCGATTCGTCGTGCGGTCGACGGGGTCAGTCGCGTAGAGCTCGCGGGCTCCACCGGACTTTCCCCACAGACCATTTCAAATGTCGTGCGCCGCCTTCTGGACGAAGGCCTGGTCCGCGAGGACCGTACGATTGTGTCCGGCCCGGGCAAGCCGCGCACTGTCTTGGAGCTTGAGGCCAACCGCATGGTTGCCGTGGGCATCCACCTTGATCCCGGTGTGATCACCGTGGTGATCTTGAACCTGCGGGGTGAAATCCTGCACTCGCGTCGCTTGGATATTCCCGCCGTGGAGAACCCGGAAAAGACCATCGAATCCATGGCACTGACCGTGGACGAGATTATTGCGGAATCGGGCGTGCCGCGCTCCAACGTGCTCGGCGTCGGAGTCGTCGTACCCGGCCCCCTGGATCCGGAACGCGGGGTCATGATCGATCCGCCTCTGCTTGACGGCTGGAAAGACGTCGACATGGTCGAACCCCTGCAGCGGCTGCTCAAGCTCGACGTTGTCATTGAAAAGGACACCATTGCCGCCTCCATCGCGGAACAGTGGAAAGGCAACGACGCCGAGCGAGACAACTTCGTCACGATGTATGTCGGCGCTGGAATCGGCGCAGGCATGGTCCTGAACGGGGAAGTACACCGCGGCATCAGCAACAACGCAGGCGAGATCGGGCACTACTCCACCGGCGTTGTCGCCCAGGAATGCGACATTTGCGGCCGCAACGACTGCCTGCATGCCTCCTTGGCATTCAACATGATTGCGCAGAAGGCTCGCGAGCGCGGCCTGAACCTCACGGTGCCCGATGACGGCAACGCGGCAGAGCGCGCGGCCGGCATGAGGGAAATCGTGGGCCTGGCGAAATCCGGGAACGAGGCCGCCGTGGAACTGATTCGCGAATGCATGGGCCACGTGGGCCAGGTTGCCGGACAGCTCTGCAACACCCTCGACATCGGATTGGTGATCTTGGCCGGTCCCCTGTGGTCCGAGGTCGGCGAATGGTGCCTCGAAGACGTGCGTGCGATCATCAACGAACGATTCAGCTCCAAGAACGTCCACACGATCGAGGTGCGCTCCTCGACGCTTGGCCACGAAGTCGGTGCAATTGGCGGCGCTTGCGCGATCATGGATGCGAGCCTGTCGCCAAAAGCCGCGGCGCTGTTGCTGCGCTAAACGGTCGAATATTACGTCAAGGGGTCGTTCATTACCGTTTTGAACGACCCTTTGACTTATTACTCATGAGTCAGTTGACAAACTTTCTCTAATGAATTTAGATGACCATTAAGAGTTGGTGGCAACCGAGCTGCCCACCGTTGTTTTCGTGTTGGTCTTGTTTATCCGCGAACGCAGTGCGTGGGGGAACGGCAGGTCGGCTGCTGGGGACCCAACTCTTAACGCCGTCGACCGGTGCCGTAGGATGTAATGGGAGTTATCCCACGGATTCACCGGTCGACGGCACTCCCTTTTAACCTTCCATCTCGACGTCTTTCGGGCTGATGGACGACAAGGCGACCCGGTCATTGCGGCGGAGCCCCGACGGGTCGGCATGTATGCCGCGTCTCCAATTTTCCTTGCACTGGTGTTCAGGTGTATCGCCAATCCTGCCGGCGCAGTGGACAGGACCTCGCACCCAGCGCGCGTGAGACATCCGCGCCGCCCTCGGCGTCCTTCGCAAAGAATCGCCCAGGCTTCTTCGGGGCGACTGCCTGCATCGATAAGGTTCTCTTCGGCAGCCTCAGTGATCGCCAGGGCGAGAACCATCGTTCTGCGGGTCCACGGAAGTATTTGGGCCAAGGGGGCAGTCGCGTCCGGAAGCCCTCGGGAGCAGGAGCCTGGACGGGGGCGCAAACCTCGGCTTAAACAACACGCGACCTGCAAATATGCAGGTCGCGTGTGCTGTGGTGCCCCTGGCCGGAATTGAACCGACGGCCTACTCTTTAGGAGAGAGTCGCTCTATCCAACTGAGCTACAGAGGCCCGTTTCGTCAAAGACGATCCGAATCAATTCTAACGGCATCTTCACGAAACGTGGTTAATGCGGCGCCGCGCGCCGGACGGCGCCACGCAACCACAGGCCTAGAGCAGCCCCCGCTTGGATAGTTCCCACTTCTCGCGGAACGTGCGCACAAATGAAGCAACGAGCACGCCCATCAGGATCGCCGCCGTCGCAAAGAGCAGGATCCACCGGGTGGTGGTCAGCGTGGAGGCCAGTGACACGGCGGCCGGATCCAGCGTGCCGATGAACAAGGCATCGATGGCCCGGTTCTCCCACAGGTCGACTACCGCAAAGGCCATGGGAACCAACCACAGAAGCCAGCGGCCCGCGCCGCGGGCGGTGTTGATGTTCACTGCCAGCATGGTGATCAACGCCAGGAACAGCGGAAAGAGCAGTCCTGCGGTCTTGTGCACGTAGTTCAACTGCCCGGCGGCGTCGGCATCCATGGCCTGGCGCAACGCCTCGACATGCTCCAGGGAATAGCCGCCGATCATTTGGTCGGGCATGGTCAGTCCGTTGGACAAGTCGGTCATCTGGTTTAGCACCAGCAGGTGGAAGTACCCGAAGAGGAAGAGCGTGACGACCAATCCGGCAATCAGGATCAAGTTGGCGTTTCCCGCAGCCTTCTCCGGCGATCGCTGCGTCGAGGGATTGACCGGCGGGGCAACCGGCGCAGGACGGTTGTACTGTTTCTTTTTCTTCTGTGACTTGGCCATAGCCCCAATTATGCCGCCAATCGGTCCCTACCCGGCCAACCCGTGGCCGCACCGCCGTAGACTAGGGCGCATCATGGATTTCCTTTTCGATGACTTCGTCGCGCCCGCTCCAGCCCCACACCTGCCAGGCACCCAAGAGCTGCTTGCCGGTTTGAACCCCGAGCAAGAGCAGGCAGTCAAACATGCCGGCTCCCCGTTGCTGATCGTCGCCGGGGCAGGGTCGGGCAAGACCCGGGTGCTTTCCCACCGCATTGCCTACCTCCTGGCCACGGGACGGGCGCGTCCGCACGAGATCCTTGCCATCACCTTTACCAACAAGGCCGCGGCCGAAATGCGCGAACGCATCGCCGCACTGGTGGGCGAGGACGTGGCAAAGAAAATGTGGGTTTCCACCTTCCACTCCTCGTGCGTGCGCATCCTGCGCCGCGAGGCGGCCTCGGTGGGACTGAAGTCCAGCTTCTCCATCTACGACTCCGCCGATTCCCTGCGCCTGATCACCATGGTGGCCAAGGGGCTGGAGCTGGATCCGAAGAGGTTCACGCCCAAGTCCATCGCGCACAAGATCTCCGCGCTGAAAAACGAACTCATCGACGATGAGCAATACGCTGCCACCGTTTCCAGCAACGACCCGTTCGCCTCCGCGGTCCTCCAGGTGTACCGCGGCTACACCGAGCGCTTGCGAGCCGCGAACGCCTTGGACTTCGATGACCTGATCGCCCACGTGGTCAACATCTTCCGCGCCTTCCCTGCGGTCGCGGACAACTACCGCCGGCGGTTCCGCCATGTCATGGTCGACGAATACCAGGACACCAACCACGCCCAGTACGCCTTGGTGCGCGAGCTGACAGGACCGGACGGACCGACCCCCGGCGGGGAACTGACCGTGGTGGGCGACTCGGACCAGTCGATCTATGCCTTCCGCGGCGCGGACATCCGGAACATCAACGAGTTCTCCAAGGACTACCCGGACGCCGAAACCATCAAGCTCGAGCAGAACTACCGCTCCACGCAGACCATCCTCTCGGCCGCCAACGAGGTCATCAAGCGCAACCCGGACCGCCCCGAAAAGCGCTTGTGGACCGCCGAGGGCGACGGCGAGCTGATCATTGGCTACGTCGGGGAATCCGAGTCGGACGAGGCCCGCTGGATCGCCGACGAGATCCTGCGCCTGAACGACGAGGAAAACATCCGTCCCGGGGACGTTGCGGTGTTCTACCGCACCAACGCACAATCGCGTTCCCTCGAGGAGCAGTTGATCCGCGTGGACCTGAAGTACAAGGTCATTGGCGGGACCCGCTTCTATGACCGCAAGGAAGTCAAGGACGCCCTGGCCTACCTGCGGGTGCTGGTGAACCCGGAAGACGACATCAACGTCAGGCGCATCCTCAACGAGCCCAAGCGCGGCATCGGGGACCGGGCCGAATACTCGGTGGCCGCACTTGCCGAACGCGAGCGGATCTCCTTCATGGAAGCGCTGCGCCGCGCCGAAGACGCCCCCGGGCTGGGGACGCGCGGCCAAAACATGGTCGGCGCATTCGTGAAGATCATGGACGACCTTGCCGTGGTCGCCGAGGGCTCGGGCCCCGCCGAGGCGCTGGAAGCGGTGCTGGAGCAGACCGGATACCTGGAGATGCTCCGGTCCTCCAACGACCCGCAGGATGAATCCCGCGTCGAAAACCTCGCCGAACTTGTGGCCGTGGTGCGGGACTTCATGAAGGAGAATCCCGAGGGAACGCTCACCGATTTCCTGGAACGTGTCGCGCTGGTGGCCGACGCCGACTCCATCCCCGAGGCGCCGAGCGATGCCGAGGGCGTCGACATGGCCCACCGTGAGGGAATGGTCACGCTCATGACCTTGCATACGGCCAAGGGGCTGGAATTCCCCGTGGTCTTCCTCACCGGCATGGAGCACGGGATCTTCCCGCACCAGCGCTCGCTGACGGACGAGAAGGAACTGGCGGAGGAACGCCGGCTGGCCTACGTGGGGCTCACCCGTGCCCGCCAGCGCCTCTATTTGACGCGCGCCGAATACCGGAGCCTGTGGGGCCAGTCCCAATACAACCCGGCCAGCCAGTTCCTCGAGGAGATTCCCGGGAACCTGGTGGACTGGAAGCGCGAGGGCACCAAGCGGGCAAGCTTTGATTCCTTCGGCGGGCGCAACAACTTTGCCACCAGCCGCTACGAGTCAGGTTCCTATTGGGGGGCCGGCTCCGGGGCCAGCACCGGCGGCGGGAGGCTTTCCGGGGCCCCGGAAATCCACACGCTGAGCACCGCGCCGGTGGCGCGGGCCAAGGGCCGCGTGCAACCGAACAAGGAAATCATCGCCCTGAGCGTGGGGGACAAGGTGACTCATGGCACCTTCGGGCAGGGTGTGGTCCTGGCGCTTGAGGGGGCCGGGGACAAGACCGTGGCGAAGGTTAAGTTTGCCGATGCGGAGAAGCGGCTGTTGCTTCGATATGCTCCGCTATCCAAGCTTGACTAGCCCGTTCATGGGCTTTGCCCGTGTCGGTGGCGGGGCCCGGATGGGTGGGGTTGTGGCAGTGGTCACGCACCCCCTGGCTCTACGGTTTGTAGAACTGTGTCAATGGGCGCGAACGCGTTAGGCTGAGGACGGAGCCTGGCCTTATCCCAGGTTGGGCTCTACCCCCTCGATGCATGGAATCGTATCTACGGAGCCATGCCTTGAGTCAGCATAGACTTCGACAAGAAGGACACAAGCCCGTGGACCTGTATGAATACCAGGCGCGCGATATGTTCGAGTCGCACGGCGTACCCGTGCTGGCCGGCATCGTTGCCTACACTCCTGAAGAAGCCAAGGCCGCAGCCGAGAAAATCGGCGGCGTCGTGGTTGTTAAAGCCCAGGTAAAGGTCGGAGGCCGCGGCAAGGCCGGTGGCGTCAAGGTCGCAAAGACCGCCGATGAGGCATTCGCATACGCAACCGACATTCTCGGCATGGACATCAAGGGCCACACCGTGAACAAGGTCATGATCGCCCAGGGCGCCGACATCGCCGAGGAGTTCTACTTCTCGGTGCTGCTGGACCGCGCGAACCGCAACTACCTGGCCATGTGCTCGGTTGAAGGCGGCATGGAAATCGAGGAGCTCGCCGTTGAGCGTCCCGAGGCCCTGGCCCGCGTTGCAGTCGACCCGGCCGTGGGCATCGACCAGGCCAAGGCCGACGAAATCGTCGCCACCGCCGGTTTCGCTCCGGAGCTGGCAGACAAGGTTGCAGCCACCATCATCAAGCTGTGGGACGTCTTCAAGAAGGAAGACGCAACCCTGGTTGAGGTCAACCCGTTGGTTCGCACCGGCGCCGGCGACATCGTCGCCCTCGACGGCAAGGTCTCCATCGACGAGAACGCCGAGTTCCGCCACCCGCACCACGTCGAGCTCGAGGACAAGGACGCAGCGGACCCGCTCGAGGCCAAGGCCAAGGCCATGGACCTGAACTACGTCAAGCTTGACGGCGAAGTTGGCATCATCGGCAACGGTGCAGGCCTGGTCATGTCGACCCTTGACGTCGTGGCATACGCCGGCGAAAACCACGGCAACGTGAAGCCCGCCAACTTCCTGGACATCGGCGGTGGAGCATCCGCCGAGGTCATGGCCGCCGGCCTGGACGTCATCCTGAACGACAAGCAGGTCAAGTCGGTCTTCGTGAACGTCTTCGGTGGCATCACCGCGTGTGACGCCGTTGCCAAGGGCATTGTCGGCGCACTCGCCGAGCTCGGTTCCTCCGCCAACAAGCCGCTGGTCGTGCGCCTCGACGGCAACAACGTCGAAGAGGGCCGCCGCATCCTGGCCGAGGCCAACCACCCGTTGGTCACCCTGGCAGCAACCATGGACGAGGGCGCCGACAAGGCCGCCGAGCTCGCCAACGCAGCGAAGTAAGTAGGGATACGCGAACATGAGCATTTACCTTAACAAGGACTCCAAGGTCATCGTTCAGGGCATCACCGGTGGCGAGGGTACCAAGCACACCGCTCTGATGCTGAAGGCCGGCACCAACGTCGTCGGCGGCGTCAACGCCCGCAAGGCCGGCACCACCGTGCTGCACGGCGACAAGGAAATCAAGGTCTTCGGCGCAGTGGCGGAAGCCATGGCCGAAACCGGCGCAGACGTTTCCATCGTCTTCGTTCCGCCGGCATTCACCAAGGATGCAGTCGTTGAGGCCATCGAGGCAGGCATCGGCCTGGTCGTTGTCATCACCGAGGGTGTTCCGGTTCAGGATTCGGCCGAGTTCTGGGCACTTGCCCAGTCCAAGGTCGACGCCGACGGCAACCAGGTCACCCGCATCATCGGCCCGAACTGCCCCGGCATCATCACCCCGGGTGAGGCACTGGTCGGCATCACGCCGAACAACATCACCCAGAAGGGCCCGATCGGCTTGGTCTCCAAGTCCGGCACCCTGACCTACCAGATGATGTACGAACTGCGCGACCTGGGCTTCTCCACCGCCATCGGCATCGGCGGCGACCCGGTCATCGGCACCACCCACATCGACGCCCTGGCTGCGTTCGAGGCGGACCCGGAGACCAAGGCCATCGTCATGATCGGCGAAATCGGCGGCGACGCCGAAGAGCGTGCAGCCGACTTCATCAAGGCCAACGTCACCAAGCCGGTCGTCGGCTACGTGGCAGGCTTCACCGCTCCCGAGGGCAAGACCATGGGCCACGCTGGCGCCATCGTCTCGGGCTCGGCCGGTACGGCTCAGGCCAAGAAGGAAGCACTTGAGGCAGCCGGCGTGAAGGTCGGCAAGACCCCGTCGGAAACCGCAACGCTGCTGCGCGAAGTTTTCGCCGCCCTCTAAGGCACCTGTAGTATCCGCTGACGGCGGTTGGACATCCGGTTTTCCGGTGGCCAACCGCCGTTCGCCGTTAAGCGCCGACCGGCCTCGGCCGCTTCCCGCCCCGCGGGAACGAAGTTTGCGCGCCATGCCGCGCCGATGCCTAGGATGCGTGGAGGACAGTGTCCTCCACGCTCGAAAGGCAGGCCGCTTCGCATCATGAAACGTTCCCTCACCCGGCTTCCGGCAGCCCTCGCCCAGTTGAAATTCAAGTCATGGCCGAAACCGGGCAAGGGCCCGGCGAGCGGGGCGCTGAACCTGGAAGACCTGCGACGGCTTGCCAAGCGCCGCACTCCCACTGCGGCCTTCGACTATGCGGATGGCGGTTCCTACGCCGAAGAGGCCCTGGAACGGAACTACCGTGCGTACCGGAACACCGAGTTGCTCCCCGGGGTCCTGCGCGACGTCAGCGCGGTGGACCCCTCCGTGGCCGTGGCCGGTGGGCGATTCTCGTTGCCCGTGGGCATCGCCCCCACCGGACTGACGCGCCTGATGCATGCCGCCGGAGAACGCGCCGGGGCAGCGGCAGCGGCACGGCACAACATACCCTTCACCCTTTCCACCATGGGCACCGTGTCCATCGAGGAAACCGCCGCCGCGGCGCCACAGGGCACCCGCTGGTTCCAGCTGTACCTCGGCCAGGACCGTGCGGCGTCCCTGGCCATGATGCGCCGGGCCCGGGAAGCCGGCTACAGTGCCCTGCTCCTGACGGTGGACACCGCCGTGACGTCCGCCCGCTTTCGGGACCAGCGAAACGGCATGACGCTGCCGCCGACCCTCGGTGCGCGAACCATGCTCGATGCGCTCAGGCGCCCCGGCTGGTGCCTGGACTTCCTCACGACCGAACCGCTGGGCTTTGCAAACTTTCCGGACAACACGGGAAACGTCAGTGCCCGGTTCAACACGATGTTTGACGCATCCCTGAACTACACCGATCTCGGCTGGGTGCGGGAGGCGTGGCCGGGCACCTTGATCGTCAAGGGAGTGCAGGGCCCGGAGGACGCGGTGGCATGCTTCGGGCACGGCGTCGACGGCGTGGTGGTCTCCAACCATGGCGGACGCCAGCTGGACAGGGCGCCGGTGCCGGTGTTGCAGCTGCCTGCCATCCGTGCGGCCGTGGGACCGGACCGGCTCATCATCGCCGATTCGGGAATCATGAGCGGCGGCGACGTGGTGGCGACGCTGGCCGCAGGGGCGAACTTCACCCTCATCGGCAGGGCCTACCTCTACGGTTTGATGGCCGGGGGACAGGCAGGGGTTGAACGCGCCCTGGAGATCCTCGAACGGGAGATCCGGCAGACCATGGCCCTGCTGGGCGTGCGCACCCTGGCGGAACTAGGTCCGCAACATGTGCGCGTGGGCGTGGAGGAGGGGTAAATCCGCCGGCATAGCTGCACCCGACCGGCGCGTTGTCCCCGCAAACCGCTCTGGGAACACCGCGCCGGTCGCTTCCACGAAGGCCATGGCCACCTAAGCGGCTGCGACCCTCACCGGAATGGATTTCCAGCCGCGCAGCGTGGTGTGCATGAATTGCTCGGGCTCGGCCGTCAACTCGATGCTCTTCACCCGGCGCGCCAGTTCGGTGATGAGCACATCCATTTCGAGTCGCGACAGCGGCTGGCCCACGCACTGGTGGATGCCCATGCCGAATGCCAGGTGCCCGCCCGCTGCACGGGCGATATCGTACTCGTTCGCCGTCGGCCCCCAGCGCCGCTCGTCGCGGTTCGCTGCGCCAACGAATACCGCGACCTTGGTATCGGCCGGGATGGCCATGCCCCCGATTTCCGCGGCCTGGCTCGTCGTGCGGTAGAAGGACTGAAACGGCGACTCGTAGCGGAAGGCCTCGTCGATGGCGAACTTCACGAGCTTGGGATTCTCGTGGACCTTCGCGTATTGCCCGGGGTGGCGGACCAAGGCCAGCAACGTGGCTCCCAGCGAGAAGATCGTGGTGTCCAGGCCTGCCGATAACATGGCGCGCACCAGTAGCGGTGCCTGGTCCGTGGTGATCTCGCCGCGGTCTGCGTAGTCCCAGATCTGCGCACCCAGGCTGCCGGGGCGCAGCCGTTCACGGGCGGTATTGGCCATGGCCCAGTCGTTGGTGCCGGCCCCGGCGGAAAAATGCTCCCTGGCCAGGGGCGTGTCAGGTCCGAAGGTGGAGAAATTGGCAGCGCCCAGCGCCAGGAGGTTCTCGGCCCGGCCCTCGCGCGGAATACCGACGGCATCCCCAAACGCGCGCAGGGGGAAAACCTCCGACAGGTCCTTGACCAGGTCGAATTCCCCGCGCTCCAGCAGCTCGTCGACCAGCTCGGTGGCGTACTCCTCGAAACCCGCGCGCAGCGAACGGACCCCGCGGGGTGAGATGACTCCGGCTATGGCATGGCGCATCTGGGTGTGGATCGGGGGATCCGATTCCATGATGCCCTGAGCCCGCCAGCTGGGTTCGCGGTGAAGGTTCCGCGGCCCGGCGCCCGCGCCGGAGATGAAGGTCCGATAGTCCTCCAGGACTTCCTTGCACTCATCGAAGCGCGTCACGGCCAAGACATCGTGCTCCTTGAGCAGTACAACCGGGCCGGCGTCGCGCATGCGTTCAAAGAGCCCATAGGGATCGGCCAAATGCGCCGGGGAATAGGGGTCTTCCGTAAATATCGGCGCTGTGGCAGCGGCCAGGGTCGAGTCCATGGGTACCTCCCGAGATCGTGGTGACTGCCCTCAACCTAGCGCGCCGCGGTTCAGCGAGTAAGCGTGGTTCTCACTATGTGAGAGTCGGAATTGTCCTTCGCTCCCGCAGCGTGCAACATCGAATCAGTGCGCAAGAATATGTCGCGCATCACACCGCATCTTGGGTTGGAAGGGAGGCTTGGGACATGTCAACGTCTTTTGAACGGGGATTGAGAATCCTGACCGAGGTCATTGAACACGGAGACGCCTCGGTCGAGGCCGTGGCCAGGAAGCTCGGCATTCCCGCAAGCTCCGCGTACCGCTATTTCAAGGTGCTGCGCGAACAGGATTTTGTCTGCGAGGAAGACGGACGCTACCGGCCGGGCCCGGTGCTTCTTAGGTCCGCCGGCCGCCACCATGCCCAGTCCTACCTCGCCGAGGTGGGCAATGCGGTGCTTCGCGAAATCGTGGACCAGGTCGGGGAAACGGCCGTGATGATTGTGCGGATTGGTTCCCAGGCCATGTGCCTTCGGCGTGTGGAGCCGGAGAAGTCCCTGAAATACTCCTTCGCCGTCAACGAATTGCTGCCGCTGCATGCCGGGGCGGGGCAGCGGGTGCTGCTGGCCTGGGCACCCCCCGAAGTGGTTCACGAGGTGCTCACCGGATCCATGACCCGGTTTACCGCCAAGACCATGAACCGCGAGCAAGTCCTGGCGTCCATTCCACAGACCCGGTCCTCCGGATATGTGCTTTCCCGCGGCGAACTGGATCAGGGATCGCTGTCCATCGCCGTCCCGGTGACCAGCCAGGGAGAAGTCGTCTGCTCGATCAACGTCGCCGGTCCCGAGGGGACGTGCGGTTCTCGCTTCTGGATCTCCTCCACGCTGCGCGTCATGCAGGAATCGGCGAACAAACTTACCCAGGCATTGCAAGAGTGCACGCCGAACAAATCAACCAGGGAGACCCTTGATGACTACAGCAGTATTGGCTGAAACGGCACCGGTGACCATTGGCGTTCACCGTGCCACGCTCGACGACCTCATTCAGGTGGCCCGGCATCGACGCCCCGTAATCATCGATGATGCGGTCTTCGACGCCATGGCCCCCAGCCGGGAATGGCTGGACGGCATCGTCGATGCGATGGGACCGGGCAAGCAGACACCGCCGATCTACTCCATCAACACCGGGTTCGGGTCATTGGCCGGACGCAAGGCCTTCGCCGAGCCGGCCGACGCCGCCGAACTGTCCCGGCGCCTGGTGCTCTCAAACGCCGCGGGCGTGGGGCGTCACGTGGACGAGGAAGTCGTGCGGGCGACGATGTTCATCCGCATCGTCAGCCTGACCCAGGGCTACTCCGGGGTCCGCCCGGAAATCGTCACCACCCTGGCCCGGATGCTCAATGCGGGGGTCTGCCCGGCGATTCCGGAGTACGGCTCGCTCGGCGCCTCTGGCGACCTCATCCCGCTGGCGCACGTGGCCATCGTGATGTCCCGGTCGCATACCGGCGAGGACATGGAGCTGGATTCGGGGGAGGCCCTGCTGGACGGCAAGGTGGTCAGCGGCATCGCCGCGATGCGCCATGCCGGCATCGAGCGGCTCCCGCTGGGGGCCAAGGACGGACTCGCCCTGCTCAACGGCACCTCGTTCTCCTGCGCCCAGGCGGCACTGGCCCTCCACGACGCGCAGAACCTGCTGGAAACGGCGCAGATCACCGCGGCCATGACCATCGAGGCGCTCATGGGGTTCGGTGACGCCTTCATTGATGAGTTGCACCAGGCCCGCGGCCAGCGCGGACAAATCGAGGTCGCCGCGCGCATTCGCGAACTGCTGTCGGGGTCCACCCTCATTGACGGCAACGCGTCAACTGACCCGGTCCGCCAGCCGCCCCAGGATGCCTACTCGCTGCGCTGCATCCCGCAGGTCTTTGGCCCGATCAAGGACACCTTGGCCTTCGCGGCCGGGATCATCGACAACGAAATCAACGCGGCCACCGACAACCCGCTGATTTTCCCGTCGCTGCCCGACACCCGCAAACTCAAGGCCGTCTCGGGAGGGAACTTCCACGCCGAGTACGTGGCCTTCGCCGCCGACTTCATCTCCATCGTGGTCACCGAGATCGGCAACATCACCGAACGCCGGCTCTTCCGACTTGACGACGGAACGCTGAACCGGTGGCTGCCCGACATGCTCATCGACAGCGAACAAACGGGCATGGATTGCGGCTACATGCTGCCGCAATACCTGGCCGCGGCACTGGTGTCCGACTGCAAGACCCTGGCCCACCCCGACTCGGTCGATTCCATCCCCACTTGCGCCAACCAGGAAGACCACGTCTCAATGGCCAACAACGCCGGACGGCACGCCCGGCAGATCGTCGCCAACATCGAATCCGTGGTCGGCATCGAATTGCTCATGGCCGCCCAGGCGCTGGAACTGCGTGCCGCGCACCCCGACACCGGGGATGCCAGCCCGGGCGCGGCAAGCGCCGCCGCACTGGCCCTGGTGCGGGGCAGCAAGTCGGCCGACGGGCGGCCGATCGACCACATCCGCGCCGACGTGGTCATGTATCCACGCATCCGGAAGGCCCTGGACCTGGTGCACAGCGGATCGGTCGTTGAAACCGTGAACAAGGTTCTCGCCGGCTAGCCGAACAACCCAGCAACGCCCCCAGCGCACCGCCCAGGTCGGTGGCTCTACTGCCCATGCCCAAAAAGCCCGTGCCCGTCACGGAATCCGACGGATTCACCCACATGAAAGTCCCCATCCGCTCCAGCAGTTCAGAACGCATCAATCAGGAGGAACCCATCATGAAAAACTCCACGCGCACCATCCGTTCCGGCGCACTTGGTGCACTTGCCCTGGCCGGCATGCTCGCGCTCTCCGCCTGCGGCGGGACCGCGGAAGCCGAGAATCCGGCCGCAGCCAACGCAAGTGCGCCCCTGTTTAGCCAACTGCCGGAGAAGGTCCAAAAATCCGGGGCCATCAACGTGGCCAGCAACGTCGAGTACCCTCCATTCGAATCCTTTGACACGGACGGCACCACCGTCATCGGCATCGACAGGGAAATCGCCGACGAGCTGGAGAAGCAGTTGGGCGTCACCATGGACTTCGACAACATCGCCTTCGACGCGATCATCCCGGGCCTTGCCTCGGCACGATACGACATGGCCATGTCGGCGATGTCAGACACCGTCGAACGTCAGAAGCAGGTCAACTTCATCGACTACTTCTCCGCGGGAGGAGGCATCATGACCTCGGCCGCGAACGCCGAGAAGCTCAAGACGCTGGATGACCTGTGCGGCTCCCACGTGGGCATCGTGAAGGGCACCACCGAGGACGCCGACGCCGCCGAGGCCTCCAAGAAGTGTGAGGAAGCCGGCAAGCAGGCGGTCAAGGTCACGATCTTCGCCGGACAGAACCAGGCCGTGCTGGCCCTGCAGTCAAACCGCGTGGACGCCTTCCTGGTCGATTCGACCTCCGGGTCGGTCATTGCCGCCGAGTCCAAGGGCGCGCTGGCAATGGGCGAACGCTACCAGGACCTTGCCTTCGGCATAGTCTTCCCCAAGGACCAGGAACAGCTCATGAACACCATCCAAAAGGGACTCGAGGCCATCAAGGCCGACGGCAGCTACGACAAGATCCTGGCCAAGTACAACATGGCCGACCACACCATGGAGTCCTTCCCCGTCAACGGGGTCAAGCAATGACAACTCGGGCCCCGGAACCACAGGCGAACGGGCTGGTCATCGTGCCGGCCCGCTATCTGGGCCGCTGGATTGCCGCGGTGGCAGTCGTCGGCATCCTGCTGATGCTGATCTACTCGATGTTTGCCAACGAACGCTTCCACTGGGACGTGGTGGGCGAGTACCTCTTCGCCAAGCCGGTGCTGGCGGGCCTGGGCCGGACCCTGATGCTCACGGCGATCTCGATGCTCATCGGCATCGTGCTGGGGATCGTGGTGGCGGTGTGCAGGCTCTCTGCGAACCCGATCCTGTCCACCGCGGCCTGGGCGTACTCGTGGTTCTTCCGCGGGACGCCACTGATGGTGCAGCTGCTCTTCTGGTTCTTCCTGGCGGCACTGATCCCCAACATCGGGCTTGGAATCCCGTTCGGACCGGAGCTGCTGAGCATCGACACCAACTCGGTGATTTCCCCGTTCACCGCCGCGCTCTTGGGCCTGAGCCTCAATGAGGGCGCGTACATGGGAGAGATCGTGCGTTCGGGCATCCGGTCCATCGCCTCGGGCCAGACCGAGGCGGCGAAGGCGATCGGGATGTCCAGGATGCAGACCATGCGACGGGTGATCCTGCCGCAGGCCATGCGCGTGATCATCCCGCCGACCGGCAACGAGACCATCGGCATGCTCAAGTACACCTCCTTGGTCATCGTCATCGGGTACTCGGAGCTGTTGACCAGCGTTTCGATCATCTACTCGCGCAATTTCCAGACCATTCCGCTGCTCATCGTGGCGGCCATCTGGTACCTGGCGGTCACTGCGGTGCTTTCCGTGGGCCAGTACTTCGTCGAACGCCACTTTGAACGGGGCTTCTCGCCCATCAAGGGCAAGAAGCCCGCGGCGCCCGCGGCCTCGGCAGCCGGCCCCGGAGCGGGACCAATGGCAGCGCCAAGCATCGAGCCGGAATTGGAGCCAAGCAAATGAAAGAACCAGTCCTGCGCGCCCACAATGTGCGCAAGTCCTTCGGCCACCTGGAAATCCTCAAGGGCATCACCCTGGAGGTGCAGGCCGGACAGGTCGCGTGCCTGCTGGGGCCCTCCGGCTCGGGCAAGAGCACGTTCCTGCGGTGCATCAACCACCTGGAAAAAATCAGCGGCGGAGAAATGTGGGTCCACGGGGAGCGCATTGGATACCGCCGTTCGGGGAACAAGCTGCACGAGCTGAAGGAAAACGAAACGGCCAGGCAGCGTGCATCCGTCGGCATGGTCTTCCAGCAATTCAACCTGTTTCCGCACCGGACCGCCCTGGAAAACGTGATCGAGGGACCGACCATCGTGCAGCGCAAATCGCGCGCGAAGGCCTTGGCCGAGGGCATGGAACTGCTGGACCGGGTGGGATTGGCCGACAAGTACCAGCACTACCCCGCGCAGCTCTCCGGGGGGCAGCAGCAACGCGTGGCCATCGCCCGGGCCCTTGCCCTGAAGCCAAAGCTCATGCTCTTCGACGAGCCGACCTCCGCCCTCGACCCGGAGCTGGTGGGGGAGGTGCTGGAGGTCATGACATCCCTGGCGGCTTCGGGGATGACCATGATCGTGGTGACCCACGAAATGGGCTTCGCCAAGGAAGTCGGGGACGTCGTGCACTTCATGGCGGACGGGCAGCTGGTGGAGTCCGGCAGCCCCCGCCAGGTCCTGGAGGACCCCCGCGAACCCCGAACCCAGGCCTTCCTGTCCAAGGTCTTGGCCTAAGGGCGTCGATGGAATCCGCCGGGAGAAGGAAGGACCAGATGTCCCACGGGCAATCCGGCGCAGGCGAGGCGACTCCACGGCCGCGCAACCTGGTGGACCTGCTGCCGAACTATTCGCGCTCGCCGGCCGCGGGGAAGGTGCGGTGGGTGGCTTCCTCCAACGAATCCTGGATGTCGCCCTCGCCCGCTGCCCTCCAGGCCATGGCGGCCAGCGTGCAACGCTCCAACCGCTATCCGAGCCTGGCCGGGGACCGGCTGGTGGCCGCGCTGTCCGACACGCTTGGGCTGCCCGGCACCCAGGTTGCGGTGGGGGCAGGGTCCCTGGCCCTGCTGGGCCAGGTCCTTGCCGCGTTCGCCGGGCCGGGCGACGAGGTGCTGTACGCCTGGCGCAGCTATGAGGCATATCCGATCCTGGTCACGCTGGCAGGGGCCCGGGGCGTCCAGGTGCCGCTGGACGCGGCCCATCGCCACGACCCGGAGGCCATGCTCCGGGCCATCACCGAACGCACCGCGGTGGTGCTGCTGTGCAACCCCAACAACCCCACCGGAACGGTGCTGGGGATCGGCGAGGTCGATTCCTTCCTCGCGAGGGTTCCGGGCCGGGTGCTCGTGGTGCTCGACGAGGCCTACATCGAGTTCTCCGGATCCAGTGGGGACACCCTGACGCTGCTGCGGAAGCACCCGAACCTGGTCATCCTGCGGACCTTCTCCAAGGCCCATGCCCTGGCCGGGGCGCGGGCCGGATACCTGCTGGGAGAGGAGGGCATCGTCCGCGCCATTCGCAAGGTGGCCCCGCCCTTCGGGCTGAGCGCGGTGGCAGAGGCCGGCGCCGTGGCGGCACTCGCCGACACCGACTACCTGTTCGGCACCGTGGCCGCGGTGGCGGGCGAACGCGAATTCCTGCACCGGGAACTGGAGGCCCGCGGTTTTCGCGTCCCATGCAGCGGAGGCAACTTCCTCTGGATCCCGGAAGACGGCCGGCCGGCGGCGGTCATCGAACGCGCGTGCGCCGCGCACGGGGTTTCGGTCCGGGCCTTCGACGGCGCGGGTGTGAGAGTGACCATTGGCCCGCGTCTGGCCTCCCTCGCAGTCCTCGCCGCCTTGGACGAGCCGGCAGCGGCGCGGCCCCCTCAAACGCCGCAGACAGTACCCACCACCCACCCAATCCACAGCACTGGAGGTGCATCGTGATCAGCACAAGTGAAAAGCACGTCATCGAGGAACCGGTGGCGACCACCCAGACGAGCGAGGACGGGTTCTTCGTCGTGGACGTGGTGGACATCCGGCGGGAATCCGAGTCGGTGCTCTCCCTGGGCATTGCCCGCCCGGATGGTCTCGCCCTGCCGGACTGGGGTCCGGGATCGCACGTCGACGTCATGCTCCCCAACGGGCTGCTGCGCCAATACTCCCTGTGTTCCGCCCCCGGGGACCCGCGCTGGCGTTTGGGGGTGTTGCGGGAGCCCGCCGGCCGCGGCGGATCCGCCTACATCCACGACCAACTGAAGCCCGGCGAGCAGCTGCGCGTCAGGAGCCCGCGCAACAACTTCGTGCTCGGGCCCGCAGCCGAATACGTGTTCATCGCCGGCGGCATAGGCATCACGCCCATCCTGCCCATGCTGCGCGCGGCCGAGGCCTCCGGGGTACCGTGGCGCCTTGTCTATCTGGGGCGCAGCCGCAGCTCCATGGCCTTCACCGGCGAACTGGCGCAGTACGGCGAGAAGGTCCACGTGCACGCGGACGATGAGTCCGGGCTCTATCCCCTGGGTGGGCTGCTCGGCGACCCGGCGGCGGGATTCCACGCCTACGTGTGCGGCCCCGGCCCGCTACTGGACTACATCGCCACGCTCACCTCCGGTTGGCAGGACCCCGCACGGTTCCACTTCGAACGCTTTGTCGCCGACCCGACCGCGAGCGCGCCCGCCGCGGGAGACCATGAATTCACCGTGGAGACGACCGAGGGACTTGAAGTGCAGGTTCCGGTGGGCACCAGCATCCTCACCGCACTGGAAGAAGTCGGGGTGCGGGTGCTGAACTCCTGCCGGGAGGGCATCTGCGGGACCTGCGAGACCCCGGTTCTCTCGGGGGAGATCGACCACCGCGATTCGCTGCTCAGCGATCAGGAGCGGGAGGCCGGCGACACCATGATGATCTGCGTGTCGCGCTGCAAGGGCGGGCGCCTGGTGCTGGACATCTAGCACCCTGCCCCCCGGGCGTCAGGCGCGCAGGCGGAAGAACGAACTGCCGACCAGCTCGTGCGCCCCGGGCAGCAGGACCACCAGCAGCTCGGGGTTGAACTGGCCCTCGACGGGCCCGTGGCCCTCCAGGGCCGCCGAGAGCTTGTGCGGGGCCAGCGCCTCCAGCAACCACTCGTCGGGACCGGCACCCACGTGTAGCAGGTCGGTCTCGGCATCGAGGTTGAGCCAGGCGGTGATCCAGTCGCCGGCGAAGCGCGGCAGCGGGTTCGCTGTGGGGGATGAGGTCAGGGTGGGGCTGTACATGAAGTGCACACGTCCTTGGGGTTCGTTGTCCTTGCCCCTCCGCGCGGGATGCGCGACGGGGCCGCTTCGTCATCCGAACCACCCACCGTGCAACTATGGGGTTGGTATCTGGGAAAGGTCGGAGCCTTGCCTTGCGGCAGCCAGAATTCGTGAAGCTGTACCAACCCTACGGCGAAGCGGGGACACTTTGCCAGCGCGGGCGTGCGGGGAGCAACAAACGGTCATCTGTGACGGGGAGTGCCCCTGCCTTCCCGAAAGGGGTTCACTTCACCGTCGGCATCGGCTCCTGCTGGGTGATGCAGTGGATGCCGCCGCCGCGGGCGAAGAGCTCGCGGGCATCGACGCCCACCACCGTGCGCCCCGGGTAGGCGTCGGCAAGGACGGCAAGGGCCTTTTCGTCGTTGGGGTCGTTGAAGGTGCAGGCCACCACGCCGTCGTTGACGACCAGATGGTTGATGTAGCTGTAGTCCACGAACCCCTCGGCGTCGCGCAGCGTCGCCGGTGCCGGGACCTCGATGACGGTGAATTCGCGGCCCTGCGCATCGGTGGCGCCGTGGAAGGATGCGGCGATTTCCCGGCTGACCGCGTAGTCCGGGTGCTCGGGGTCCTCCTGCATGTGCACCAGCACGGTGCCCGGGGAGGGGAGCGTCGCGGCGATGTCCACGTGCCCGCGGGTGCCCAACTCCTCGCTGTCGCGGGTCAGCCCGCGCGGGAGCCAGTGCACCTTGGCCGCGCCCAGGGTGCGCGCGAACTCCGCTTCGACCTCGGCCTTGGTGATGCCGGGGTTGCGCCCGGGATCCAGCTGCACGGTCTCGGTGGCCAGCACCGTGCCCTGCCCGTCCGTGTGGATGCCGCCGCCCTCGTTGACCAGGGTCGAGGCGACGCGGGGCACGCCGGCCCACTCTGCCACCCGCTTGCCGATCAACGCGTCCTTGTCCCAGGCCGCCCAGTCCTGGGCGCCCCAGCCGTTGAACACCCAGTCGATGGCCGCGAGGCCGCCGTCCTCGTCCGTGACGAAGGTCGGTCCGATGTCGCGCATCCATGCGTCGTTGAGTTCGGCCGTGCGGATCTCGATGCGCTCATCGAGGTAGCGTGCGGCAATTTCCACGTCCGCGGGGTCCACCACCATGATGACCGGTGCGAACCCGGCCACCGCGTGGGCCACGTTGGCCCAGGTCGAGCGGGCCGCGTGCGCCTCGGCCTCGGTGTCGCCCAGCGTGTATCCCTCGTGGGGGAAGGCCATCCAGACGCGCTTCTGGGCCGAGGTCTCGGCGGGCATTGACCAGCTCATGATGCGTGCTCCTGCAGGGGTCGGTGGTGCGCGAGGCAACAGGGCCCGGCAAGGGGCACATGGGATCGGCGTCACACTAAATGAATGTCGTTCGTTTATTATGGCGGCTGCGCGAGGCATGCGCAAGGGGTGCCCCGTGAAACGCACCGGGCCCGCCGGCCGGCGATTCCGGCGGCGGGCCCGTGGCTGGGCTGGCGTCCTAGGCCATGGCGCCCTGGAGGTCCGCGGCGCGGACTGTGGGGAAGTCGATGTCGACCGCGGCGGCCTTGTTGTAGAAGTTGGTCAGCGTGTTCAGTGCGACGGCGGCGACGATCTCGCCGATTTCCTCGTCGGTGGCGCCGGCGGTGCGCACCGCGGTGAACTGCTCCTTGGTGACCGCGCCCCGGGTCTCGAGGATGGCGGCGGCGAACTTCAGCACTGCGTCGGTCTTGGGGTCCGCGGCCCGGGCACGGCGGGCGTCGAGGATCTCGTCCTTGCCCAGTCCGGCCTGGTGGGTGCCGGTGTAGGTGTGGACCGAGAGGCAGTAGTCGCAGGCGTTGGCCTGCGCGGTGGTCAGGGCGAGGCGTTCGCGCGTCACGGCGTCCAGGGCGCCGCCGGCCAGAGCGGCGGAGAGGCGGAGGTAGCCCTTGAGTGCGGCGGGGCTGTTGGCCATGGCCTTGGCCATGTTCGGGACGGCCCCCATGGCGCCCTGGACCTGCTTGAGCAGGGTCGCGGCGGTGCCCTCGGCGGTTTCCGGCTGGATGAATTCAATGCGTGACATGTTTGGCTCCTCGGTCGATTGTTCTTACGGTTTGGCTGGCGTCCAAACGTTAGAACGAGTAAAACACAATCTTCTCACGGTTGCAAATCACTGTTACCATAAGAATATGACGTTGATGTATGAAGGGGGCGCGCCCCTGCTGCGCGATGCGCTGGCGCTGGACCTGGCGAACACCCACTATGCGGTGCGCGGCAAGGCGGCCGAGGGCCTGCGGTCCGCGGCCGACCTCGACGCCTGGCTGCATGCACTGATGCCTGAACTGGCGGCGGGGGGCGGCGTCGGCGATCCCGGACAGCGGGACCTGGAGAGGTTCCTCGCACTGCGCTCCGCGGTGCGCGGGGTGTCCGCCACGCTGGTCTCCGGGGAACCCGTGTCGCCGGGCGACGCCGCCGCCGTCAATGCCGCAGCGCAGGCCGCCCCGTCCTGTCCGCAGCTGGAGCTGGGCCCCGACGGGACGCTCGCCGCGGGGGAGCTCACCGCCGCACCGGTGCTGGATGTGGCGCTGGCCGCGCTGGCGGCAGACGCCGTCGGGCTGTTCACCGGCGAACGGGCCGCGCGCCTGCGCGCCTGCCAGGCCCCGGGGTGCCCGCTCTTCTTCCTCAAGGACCACCCGCGGCGCGAATGGTGCTCCCCGGCCTGCGGCGCGCGCGTCCGCTCCTCGCGGGCCTACCGGAAGCGGACCGCCGCCTCCGCCTAGCGGGTCCGAAGCGATCCGCCGCCGGTTGCCGCGTCCGTGGCGCGGGGAGCCCCCGGGCATAGGCTGGAACCATTGCCGGCCCACCACCTTGCGGAGGAACCCCATGCGCGCCACCCTGATCCACGGACCGCGGGACATCCGCGTCGAGGACTGCCCAGAGCCCACCCTGCTCGCCGACACCGACGCCATCGTGCGCGTCACCGCCGCCTGCGTGTGCGGCTCGGACCTGTGGCCCTACCGCGGAGTCAGCCAAACGCCCAGGCCCCGGCGCATCGGCCACGAATTCATCGGCCGTATTGCCGCGGTCGGCGAAGGGGTTTCAACGCTGGCAGTGGGCGACTTCGTGGTGGCCCCGTGGGCCAACAGCTGCGGCACCTGCCCGCCGTGCCGCGACGGCGTCCAGGTCGCCTGCGAACACCGTGCCCACTGGGGCGGCGCCGACGAATTCGGCCTGCCCGTGGACGGCGGACAGGGCGAGGCGGTGCGGGTGCCCAACGCGGACGGCACGCTCGTCGCGGTGCCGGGGGTCACCGAGCCCGACGAGGCGCTGTCCAAGTCGCTGCTGGCGCTCTCCGACGTGATGGGCACCGGGCACCATGCCGCACTGGGGGCCCGTGTGGCTCCGGGCCGCAGCGTGGTGGTCGTCGGCGACGGGGCCGTGGGGCTCTGCGGGGTGCTCGCGGCCAGGCGGCTGGGTGCCACGCGCATCATCGCCATGTCCCGGCATGCGGACCGCGCGGCCCTGGCCAGGGAATTCGGGGCCACCGACGTGGTCGCCGAACGCGGTGCCGAGGCGGCGGCCAGGGTGCGCGAACTGCTCGGGGGAGTGCTGGCGGACTCGGTGCTCGAGTGCGTGGGCACCGCCGAATCCATGGACCAGGCGCTGCGCTGCACCCGGCCCGGTGGGGCGCTGGGCTTCGTGGGCGTCCCGCACGGGGACGACCCGCTGCCGATCTCCGTGCTTTTTTCCAAGAACATCTCGGTGGCCGGCGGGGCCGCCAGCACCCGGGCCTACCTGCCCGAACTGCTCACCGACGTGCTGGCCGGAAGCATCAACCCGGGCCTGGTCTTCGACGCTGTCATGGACCTCGAGCGGGCACCGGAGGCCTACGCGGCCATGGACGGGCGCCGCGCCATCAAGGTGATGCTCATTCCGTAACGTAACGGCCCGCAGCGGCCGTATATTTGTTTGTGAGCTGCGTGGCAAATATCATACTTATTGGTTCATTTGGCGATCGCTACGCGAGGTCAATACCTGCCGGCCCAAAACGCCGCGGGGGAACCCGATGATTTTCGGCCTTCTGGGCCGGTTGCACACCTCAAAGGAGCGGTATGTCTGTCACCAACCCCGCGTCGCGCCAGCTTGGCGACGATACGGTCGATCCGTACGCGTTGGATCCGGCCTCGATCCAGGATCCGCCCACCCGCTGGCGGGACCGGTTCAAGTTCCTGGGCCCCGGCATGATCACCTCGGCCGCCGTCGTCGGATCCGGCGAGCTGCTCACCGCCACGACGCTCGGTGCCAAGGCCGGCTTCATGCTGCTGTGGCTGGTGCTGGCCTCCACCTTCATCAAGGTCTGGGTGCAGATCGAATTGGGCCGCTGGTCCATCTCCACCGGCAAGGTCGCGGTGACCGGCTACGACGAGGTCCCGCCGCGGATCGGCAAGCGCGGCTGGATGGCCTGGCTCATCCTGTTGATGTTCGTGCAGTTCCTCACCAGCCAGGCCGGCGTCATCACCGCCTCGGCCTTCGCGTTCTCCTCGCTGCTGCCCATCGGGCCGGACCCGTACTCGTTCCTCTCCATCGGATCCTGGGTGGCCATCCTGGTGGTCATCGCCATCGCGATCCACCTGGGCAACAAGTACGTCGTGGTCGAGGGCATCTCCACGGTGCTGGTCTTCCTGGTGACGATCTTCGCCGTGGTGATGGTCTTCGCCATCCAGGGCACCGAGTTCAGCTGGAACGCCGGGGACTTGGCCGAGGGCATGCGCTTCCAGATTGCGCTGGGCTCCATGGGCGTGGCCCTGTCGATGTTCGGACTCACCGGTGTGGGCGCCGGCGAGATCACCGCCTACACCTACTGGTGCGTGGAAAAGGGCTACGCGGCCTGGACCGGACCGAACGACGGCTCCGAGGCCTGGGTCAAGCGCGCCCGCGGCTGGATCTCCGTGATGAAGCTCGACGCCTGGGTCTCCTGGGTCGTCTACACCGTGTCCACCGCCGCCCTGTACATGCTCGGCGCCGCGGTGCTGCACCCGCAGGGACTGGAGCCCAAGGGCGACGAAGTCATGACGACGATCTCGTCCATCTTCTCCACCACCGTCGGCCAATGGGGCGCCGTGGTGTTCCTGGTCGGCGCCGGCGTCGCCCTGTTCAAGACCATCATCGCCAACGTCCCCTCCCTGGGCCGCCAGGTCGGCAACACCTTGGCGGTGTTCGGTGCCTTCGACTGGAACAACCGCAAGCAGCGCGACCGCTGGATGCGCGTGATCATGATCGTGCTGCCCATCGTCTGGGGCTTGTTCGGCACCGTCGTCTCCTCCCCGCTGGCCCTGGTGGTCTTCGCAGGGATCCTCAACGCCATCTTCCTGATGGGTGTTGCCGCGGCAACCATCTACCTCTCGCACAAGCAGACCGACCCGCGCGTCAAGGACGGCAAGGCGTTCACCGCGATGCTCATCCTCTCCGCCGTGGCCGTCTTCTTCGTCGGCGTCATGGGTCTGGTCAACACGTTCTAGGGCGCCGCACGGCGCAGTATAAAGGAGTACCTTCGCATGCAGGCAGTAGTTGTGCACGGCAAGGACGACCTGCGGGTCGAGGACATCGCGGACCCCGTCTGCGGCGACAGCGAGGTCCTGGTGGCCATCCAATGGGGCGGGATCTGCGGTTCGGACATCGCCTACTGGAAGTCCGGGACCTCGGGCACCGCGGTGCTCAAGGCCCCGCTGGTGCTGGGCCACGAGGTCTCCGGAACGGTCGCCGAAATCGGTGCCGACGCCGCGGCAGCACTGGCCGAGCGCGGGATCCAGGTCGGCACCCCGGTGACGATCCACCCCGCGACCCTCGTCGGCGAGCACCAGGTGCCCGCCGAAACCGCCGGGCGCACCAACCTCTGGCCCGAGGTGCGCTACTTCGGCTCCGCGGCGTTCGAGCCCCACGAGCAGGGCGGCTTCAGCCGCTTCCGCGCGGTGCGACCGGACCAGCTGCGCGTGGTCCCCGCCGGGGTCTCGCTCAAGGAAGCCGCGCTGGCCGAGCCCTTCGCCGTGGCGCTGCATGCGGTGTCCCGGGCCGGGGACGTGGCAGGGAAGACCGTGCTGGTCAACGGCGCCGGCCCGATCGGCGCGCTGGCCGTTGCGGCGGCCAAGGCCGGCGGCGCCGCGCGCGTGATCGCCGCGGACCTCTCCGACGCGGCCCTGGACATCGCCGTGCGGATGGGCGCCGACGAGACCGTGAACCCGGCCGCCGGCGGCGTGCTGCCCCGTGACGTCGACGTGGCCATCGAGGCCTCCGGCGCCCCGCGGGCCCTGGGCGGCGTCATCGCCGCGGTGCGCCGCGGCGGGGTGCTGGTGCAGGTCGGGAACCTGCCCGCCGGGGAAATCTCCGCGGCGCTGGGCAACATCGTGACCCGCGAGATCGACTACCGCGGCTCCTACCGCTTCGTCGAGGAGATCACCGAGGCACTGGAACTCATGGCCGCCGGCGTCGACGTCTCCCCGCTGATGACCCACGAGGTCACGCTCACCGAGGCGGTGGAGGGGTTCGCGCTGGCCGCCGACCGCACCTCGGGCTCCTCGAAGGTCATGATCCGGCTGGACTAAGGCGGCCCCGGACCGCCGAAGATGCGGGTTTCGGCGGGGTTTTCCCGCGGCACCGGGTGCTCCGGGGCCGGCGCCCGCGTAACGTGTGGGGGAACTCTCTTTCCGGGCCGGGCGGCCCGGCACGGCGCGGATCGCGTAGCCGGAGGTGGGCCCGGAATTGCGTTTCCGGGCCACCGGGTCTTGCGATCGTGATCATTTTGTGACATTTGCCGAAGTGTATTAGCGTTGGATTGCGATGCCAGCTTTTACTGAAACACCTGTCCGAGGATCGTCCGCCGCAACAAGTGAACCAGTATTCGTCGACCCGTCGGGCCGACGACTCCAGCGTGTCAAGAAGATCGGCGCGGCGGCCATCGGTCTGATGTCGGTGTATGTGCTGCTGATCCTGTTCGCGTTCCTCGGCGGCTCCACGGTTGCTGCACCGGCCCTGCCCCCGAATCCCGGAGCCGCGGCCGCCGGTCCGGAGGCCGCGAGTTCTCCGCGCCCCACGCCGTCTCCGTCGAGCCACGAGGCGGCACCGGCCGCCGCCACCTCCGGAACAAACGGCTCCGGCCCGAGTGCGGAGGTTCGGAGCACTGGCGCCGCCCAGGGCTCCGCCGAGACCGAGACCGCCGCCGGCCCTGCGGAAACCCCGGGCGCCGAGGCGGGGACCAGCGCCGCGCCCACGAGCGCCGCTCCCGCCAGCGCGGAACCCGCCAGCGCGGAGCCCACGAGCGCGGAACCGAGCCCCGGCAGCGAGCCGACGGCCCCCGGAAAGAGCGCCACGGCACCGGGCCGAAGCACCACCGCCCCGGGCCATGACGCCACCGGCCCGGCCAAACCCACGCAGACGGCCCGCCCATGAGTTCGGCACGCAGGGCCGCGCGCACCGGTGGCATCGGGACGCACTGGGTGCTCATGGCGGCCATCCTGCTGACGCTGGGGCTGTCATTGGCCGTGCAGGGCTACATGAACCACCTCTCCGGCATCGGCGACGTCCCCGCACCGGCGAGCCGCGGGACCGGAAACGTCCCCGGGGCGGTCTCGGAAGGCGGCCCCATCGTGGACCCCCGCGGGGACGGCGTCCGCACGGCGACCCCGGCCGACCACTCGGTGGCCCTGACGTTCGACGACGGTCCGGACCCGGTGTGGACGCCGAAGATCCTCGACGTCCTGCGTGAACACGGCACCCATGCCACCTTCTTCGTCACCGGCACCGCGGCGATCAAGCACCCCGAGCTCATCCGGCGGATGGAGGCCGAGGGCCACGAGATCGGGATCCAGACACTCACGCACACCGACCTCGCCACCGCCCCCTCGTGGAGGCGCCAACTCGAGGTCCGGGGCGCCCAGAAGGTGGTTGCCGGGATCACGGGGCACTCGCCGTCCCTGCTGCGCCCGCCGCACCTCTCGGGCAACGCCGCCATCACCGACGCGCAATGGGCGGCCATGGACGCGGCCGCCGACGACGAGGGGGTCCTCACGGTCCTGAGCACCGTCAACAGCGGCGACAAGATCAGCCCGGGAGCGGACGTGATCACGGGCCTGATGATGCAACAGGGCAAGAGCGGGCAAGTCGTCCTGATGCACGACGGCGGGGGCAACAGGTCCCAGACCGTCGAGGCGCTGTCCTCGGCCCTTGGCAAGCAGGAGAAGTCCGGCCACCGCTTCACCACGGTCGGCGACTCGATCGGGGTGGACAGCACCCGGGAGGCTTCCGTTGTCGACACCCTCATCGGCAAGGCCTTCATCTGGGGGATCCGGTTCACCGATGCCGTCGTCGTGGCCATCTCCTGGGCGCTCGTGGCCGCCGGAGTGGTGACGCTCATGCGCGTCGTCCTGGTGATGATCGTGGCCGCCCGGCACCGCCGGGCCGAGCGGCGCAAGCGCGAGGCAGAGCGGGACCGCGGCTTCTTCGAGCACCCGATGCGCACCGAGGTTTTGGAGCCGGTCAGCGTGATCGTTCCGGCCTACAACGAAGCCGCCGGCATCGAGGCGGCCGTGCGCTCCATCGCAGCCTCGAGCCACCCGGTGCAGGTCATCGTCGTCGACGACGGGTCCACGGACGACACCGCCGACATCGTCGAGGCGCTCGGACTGCCGAACGTCGAACTCATCCGCAAGGAGAACGGCGGGAAGCCCTCGGCGCTGAACGCCGGCATCGCCGCGGCCAGGCACGACATCGTGGTGATGGTCGACGGCGACACCGTCTTCGAGCTCGACACCGTCCAGGTCCTCATCCAGCGTTTCGCCGATCCGCGGGTGGGCGCCATCTCCGGCAACACCAAGATCGCCAACCGCGGCGGCATCCTCGGCGCGTGGCAGCACATCGAATACGTCGTCGGGTTCAACCTGGACCGCCGGCTGTTCGACGTCGCCGAATGCATGCCCACGGTCCCCGGTGCGATCGGTGCGTTCCGCCGCGAGGCCCTGGCCGCGGTGGGCGGCGTCAGCGACGACACCCTGGCCGAGGACACCGACCTGACCATGGCCCTGTGCCGCGACGGCTGGCGGGTCGTGTACGAGGACGAGGCCCGCGCCTGGACCGAGGCGCCGGCAACCCTCGGCGCCCTGTGGAAGCAGCGCTACCGCTGGTGCTACGGCACGCTGCAGGCCATGTGGAAGCACCGCGGGGCCGTCGCCCAGGGCGGGGCCGCCGGCAAGCTGGGGCGCCGGGGGCTGGGCTACCTGATGCTCTTCCAGGTGCTGCTTCCGCTCTTCGCGCCCGTGGTCGACGTCTTCGCGATCTACGGACTGGTGTTCCTGGACCCGGTCCGCATTGCGGCGCTCTGGCTGGGCTTCCTGCTGATCCAGTTCATCATGGCCGCCTACGCGTTCAGGCTCGACCGCGAGCCGATCGGCCCCCTGTGGACCGTGCCGCTGCAGCAGTTCGTGTACCGGCAAATGATGTACCTGGTGGTGATCCAGTCGGTGGTCACCGCGCTGGCGGGCGTCCGCCTGCGCTGGCACCGGATGCAGCGCTACGGTTCCCTGCGCGTCCCGGCGGGCGCCGAGGGCCGGTCCTAGGGCCGGTCCCCGGACCCGTTCCTAGCGCAGCAGCTCGCGGATGTCGTCCGCGTTGAGCACCTTGCCGAAGCCCGCGCCCTCGTCCATCACCGAGGAGATCAGCTGGCGCTTGGAATCCTGCAGCGCCACCACCTTCTCCTCGATGGTGTTCTTGGCGACCATCCGGTAGACCATCACGTTGCGGGTCTGCCCGATGCGGTGCGCCCGGTCCACGGCCTGCGACTCCGCGGCCGGGTTCCACCACGGGTCCAGCAGGAAGCAGTAGTCGGCCTCGGTGAGGTTCAGCCCGAAGCCGCCGGCCTTCAGCGAGATCAGGAACACCGGGGCGGCGCCGGACTTGAAGGAGTCGATGACCTCGGAGCGCTTGCGCGTGGAGCCGTCCAGGTAGGCGTAGGGCACGCCCGCGGCATCCAGCCGGTCCGCGGCCTTCTTCAGGAAGGAGGTGAACTGGGAGAAGATCAGCGCGCGGTGGCCCTCGGCCAAAACGTCCTCGAGCTGCTCGAAGAGCACGTCCAGCTTGGCGCTGGGCACGTGCGCGTATTCCGGGTCCACCAGCGAGGCATCCAGCGAGAGCATGCGCAGCAGGGTGAGGGACTGGAAGATCGTGAACCGGTTCTTGTCCATGTCATCGACCAGGCGCAGCACCTTCTGGCGCTCGCGCTGCAGGTGCGTGTCGTAGACCCGGCGGTGCTCCTCGCCCAGCTGGACGTGCAGCACCTGTTCCTGCTTCGGCGGCAGGTCGGTGACCACCGCGTCCTTGGTGCGGCGCAGCATGAACGGGCGGATCCGCCGGCGCAGCCGCACCAGCGGCTCGGGCAGGCCCTGGCGTTCGATGGGGCGCTGGTAGTTCTCCGCGAAGCGCACCGCGGAGGGGAAGAGCCCGGGGGAGACGATCGCGAAGATCGACCAGAGTTCCATGAGGTTGTTTTCCATGGGCGTGCCGGTGATCGCCAGCTTGAAGCGGGCCGGCATGTCCCGGGCCACGTGGTGCGCCTTGGTGGCCTTGTTCTTCACGAACTGGGCCTCGTCCAGGATCAGCCCGGCCCAGGGGATGTCCGCGTACGCATCGTCGTCCAGGCGCAGCAGCGTGTAGGAGGTGACCACCACGTCGTAGTCCTTGGCCAGGGCCGCCAGCGAGGCCGGGGCGCGCGACTCGGTGTCGGTGATCGCCACAACCCGCAGGGAGGGGGCGAAGCGCGCGGCCTCGTCCTTCCAGTTGGAGACCACCGAGGTGGGGGCGACCACCAGGAAGGGGGCGCGCACGCCGGCCTGGGCGCTGATGCCCTCGAAGGCTTCGGGGTTCTCCCACACCTGGTGCGCGTGCAGGATCAGCGCCAGGGTCTGCAGGGTCTTGCCCAGGCCCATGTCATCGGCCAGCACCCCGCCCAGTCCGTTGCGCCAGAGCGTGGCCAGCCAGCCGAAGCCCTCCACCTGGTAGGGGCGCAGCGTCGCATTCAGCGTGCCGGGCAGGTCGGCGACCTCGGTGGTCTTCAGGTTCACCAGAGAGTTCAGCGCGCCCACCCACGCGTCCGGCCCCTCGATGCGGGAAGCCAGGTCCTCGAGTTCCTCCCACATGGAGAACTGGTAGGGGGTCAGCGAGATGTCCGCTTCCTTGTCCTTCATGTCCCGCAGCCCGCCGGCTTCGGAGACCAGGGCGCGCAGCTTGTCGAAGAGCGGGTCGGTGAGGGAGAAGTAGCTGCGGTCCGGCATCAGCAGCTTGGTCTGTCCCTGGATCAGGGCGCGCAGGATGTCGGCGAAGGGGATCTGCCGCTCGCCGATGGAGATCAGCAGGCCCAGGTCGAACCAGTCGCGGCGGTCCGATTCCACGGTGGTGATGACCAGCTCGGGGGCCTCGGTGAGTTCGTGGAACTCCGGGCGGGTCCCGGACTCGGAGAGCACCAGGTCCTTGACCTCGGCGAGTTCCGGCAGCACGCGGCGCACGAAGTCGATGACGTCCAGGCCCTGGAAGTGCCGGGGACCGAGCACCGAGGACTCGAAGGCCGGGTGCCGGTTCAGGATCGCCAGCACGGCGGATTCCAGTGCGGACTCCGCCGGGGTGTCGCGGTCCGCGGCATCGACGACCATGCCGTTGTAGTCGAAGACCCAGTCCACGTCGACGGTTTCCCGCGAGCCGTAGCGGATCTTGGCCACCAGCTTGGGCGGCAGCACCGCGGGCAGCTCGACGGAGGCGTCGGGGCTGGTGACCTTCAGCTTGCGCGCCAGGCGCGGGTAGACGCGGGAGAAGAACTCCTCGGTTTCCGCCTCCGGCACGTTCAGGGCCTCGGGGTGGTGCAGCAGGGCAAGCTCGCTGTGGCTCAGCCCGCCGGGGACCTGGCCCAGGAGGATCTCGGTGTGGTCCTCGGTGGCCACGTACACGCCGTGGTTGCCGATGGAGCCGGCGGCGGTGTGCGCATCGAGGATGAAGTTGTGTCCGCCCAGGGACACCGCGGGGGCCAGGGCCAGGCCGTCCGCCGCCGCCTGCGTTCCCAGTGCCACCTGCGCGGGGGAGGCCAGCAGGATCCTGGTGTTGGTGCGCATGCCGACCAGCGCCACGCCCAGGGTCCTGGCCTCGGCCAGCAGTTCCCAGAGCAGGGCGGAGGAGTACTCGTCGAGGTAGAGCCAGTCGTTGTCCTCGCCGAAGTAGAGTTCCCCCTTGGCGCGGTGCAGCGGCACGAACTGGCAGAACCAGCGGTGCTGTTCGACATCCAGGTTCAACCCGAAGGTCTTGAAGCTGATGGTGTTCCAGCGCAGGTTCGACCGCGCCCAGCGGTCGTCCCCGGAACGCACCACGGGGCGCACGCCCAGGCGCCAGCGCCGGGAGGCGGCCTTCAGCTGCCCCACCCCGGAGCCGGGAGCCCACTGCTGGTGGGCCGAAAGCGTGGTGTCCTGCAGCTCGAACTGCAGGCCCATCTGCAGCACCGGGTGCTTGGAATTCGGTCCGCCCAGGGACTTGGCCGTCGCCGGGGCCGGGGCCAGCAGCTGCTGCAGGGACTGCTGCCAGGCCGGGACCGCGACCGCGGTGTTGCGGTACACCACGTCCTTGGCGCGCAGGTGCATCGAGTTGGAGTAGATGAGCACCGCCGCCACGTGTCGGCACTTGGGTGCTTCCCCGCAGGGGCAGGTGGCGTCGTCGATGACGCGCTCGCCCTTTTTCATCGCCAGCGCGATGCGCGCGGCGCGTGCGGGCTCCCCGTCCTCGGAGACCGTTCCGGCCAGGACCTGCGCATCCGGATCCCACAGGAACTCGCTCAGCGCGGCGTCGGTGGCCAGCACCTTGCCGCGGGTGAAGGAGACACCGCCGACGACACGCAGGACTTCACGCGCGTCGACCATGGGAAAAGCAGATTCGGTCATCCTGCCATCGTTTCACGTTCGGCACCCCAGCACGAACCCGGACGGGTCCAAATGCAACATGATTGCGCGCCCGGGACCCAAAAGTCGCCTAGTCTAAGTTGTCATGAACAGCACTCCGGCCCTGCACCCGCTCCCGCGCGTCATCGAGATTGCGTCGCTGGCCGATTTCGACCGGCACGCGGCCACCGCGCTTGCCCTCACCGACAAGCGCCTGTCCGCCTCGATGCACGGCTGGCACGTGCAGTCGGTGGACCTGCGTGCACGCGGCGCGGTGCTGGAGAAGCTGCGTTCGGCCGGTTCGGTGTTCATGGGCTGCGAGATCGAGGGCAAGATCGAGCGGCGCCTGCGCGGGGGCGGGGCCTTGGTGTTCCCCGAGATCCCCGGGCTGCCCTTCGACCCCTACCGCGGGGAGCTGTACTCCGGGGGAGAGCTCTATGCAGGCCTGGAGGCCGGGCACTACGAGTCGGTGCCCGACGCGCGGATCTATGCCTGGCTCTCCCACCGCTACGGGGCCGGGGCCCACGACGCGCTGAACGCCGCGCTGTCCTCCACGCTGCACGACCACTCCATCGGTTCGCGGCTGGAATCCCAGATCCGCGACGGCGCGCTGGCCCACGCCCCGCTGGTCGGGGTCATGGGCGGGCACGCCCAGCAGCGCGGCAGCGCCGGATACGCGACGGCGGCTCGGCTCGGCCACGCGCTCTCCGGTGCGGGGTTCATCGTGGCCACCGGCGGCGGGCCCGGGGCCATGGAGGCCGCGAACCTGGGTGCCTACCTGGGCGCGGGAAGCGCCGAGAACCTGGCCGAGGCGCTGGAGATGCTGGCGGCGGAGCCCGGCTTCGCCCCGTCGGTGACCCGCTGGGCGCGTGCCGCCGCACTGGTGCGCAAGCGCTGGCCCTCGGGCTTGGCGAACCTGGGGATCCCCACCTGGTTCTACGGGCACGAGCCACCGAACATGTTCGCCACCCACATCGCCAAGTACTTTGCCAATGCCACCCGCGAGGCGGTGCTGCTGGAAAAGTGCTCCGGGGGCATCGTGTTCCTGCCCGGCGCCGCCGGGACGGTGCAGGAAATCTTCCAGGACGCCTGCGAGAACTTCTACGGGGCCGAAGGCAGCATCAGCCCGATGGTGCTGGTGGGCGTCGAACACTGGACCCGGACGCTGCCGGCCTACCCGCTGCTGGCAGAACTGTCCCGGGGCCGGGCGATGGAGGAGAAGGTCTTCCTGGTCGATGACCCGGCCGAGGCCGTGAGCATCCTGGTGGAGCTCAACGACGGCTCGATCTCCGGTGTGCGGGGGCTGGCGTGAGTCCCGCGGCGCCCGCCATTGGCATCGACATCGGAGGCACCAAGATTGCCGCCGGGCTGGTCGATGGCCAGGGCCGGGTTTCCCTGCATGCCCGGCACGCCACGGTCGGACACGACCCGGCCGGGGTCCTGGACAACGTGGCTTCACTGGTAGCCGAGCTTGGCGCCGCGTATCCGGAGGCAGCGGTCGGCGTCGGCGCTGCCGGTTGGATTGACCAGGCCGGAGGAACGGTGCTTTTCTCACCGCACCTGGCCTGGCGCAACGAGCCGCTGCGCGAGAAGCTCGAGGCGGCCACCGGCAGGCAGGTGCTGCTGTGCAACGATGCGGATGCCGCCGGCTGGGCCGAATACCGCTTCGGTGCCGCCCGCGGGCAAGACCACGTGGTTTGCCTGACCCTCGGCACGGGGATCGGCGGATCGATCGTCATCGACGGAAAGCTGCAGCGCGGACGGTTCGGGGTCGCGGCCGAGTTCGGGCACCAGACGATCGTGCCCGGCGGACAGCGTTGCGCCTGCGGGAACCGCGGATGCTGGGAGCAATACGCGTCGGGCAATGCGCTGGCCCGCGAGGGGCGCAGTCTCATGGCGGTCCATTCGCCGGTAGCCCATGCCCTGCGCGAAGCCGCAGGGAACGATCCCCGCCTGGTGACAGGGGAACTTGTCACGTCGCTCGCCGCGGCCGGGGATCCGGCATGCCGCGAATTGCTCATCGAGGCCGGCCAATGGCTGGGCCGGGGGATAGCGAACCTGGCCGCCGTGTTGGATCCGGGGATGTTCGTCATTGGTGGTGGGCTGGGCGCCGCGGTTCCGTTGCTGGTGGAAACCGCCGAGGCCACGTACCAGGAAAACCTGAGTGGGCGCGGATACCGGCCCTTTGCGGAAGTCACTCGTGCCGAGCTGGGCGCCGATGCGGGTTTGGTGGGTGCTGCCGACCTGGCCCGCAGGGCGCTCGCCGGCTGATTCATGGCCTCCTGCGGCCCTGGGCTCATGGGTGTGCCGGGGATGCGTGCGTGCATCCCCGGTGGCGTAGGGTGTGGGTTTCCCGCCCGTGGCGGCGGGTGGCTAAATCCGCTGGGGTGGCCGGCGCATGCCGCTGCCGGGCCGTGGTGGCGGAGCCGTGGAGGTGTAGCTGTGGCCGCTGGGGGTAGTGATTTTGAAGGAATGGCGGCCCCGTCCGGGCAGTGGTTCCTCGTGCCAGCCGGGCGCTTCCTTGGTCCGGTTGCATGTTCGACAGCGGCCAGAACCATTGATCTCGGTGGTTTTTCCATTGCGGCGAACCTGCAGGACGTGGTCGAGTTCCTCGATGCGGCCGTTGCAGTGAGGGGTGCGGCAGCGCTGGTCGCGAAGGGTGATGAAGCGCTTGAGATTTCCGGCGAAGCTGCGGGCCGCGGAGTCCATGGCGACCAGCTTGCCGGTGTCGGGGGTGGCGTAGAGGCGCCGGCACCAGGTGTCCAGTGGGTCCTCCGGGTCGCCGGCCACCAGTGACCGGGCCTTGGTGGCACTGATGTATCCGTGGCCCGGGATCAGCGCCGGTTCGTCGCCGTCGCCGGTGAGGCTCTCTGCGTCCATCATCAGCAGTAGCTCCACTGGTCGGGAACCGGTGGCCTTGGTGTCGGTGATCGCCTCGAAGACGGTGTCTGCCGCAACCTGGGCGTTGGTGCGCTCGTCCCCGGGCTCCCGGGGACGAGCGGTTTCGCGGCTGAGTACCTGCAGGATGGGAACGCCCTGGTCCAAGGGGAATTCGCCGACGATCCGCACGGTGTTTTCATTCACCTGGTATCCGCTGACATACCGCTTCTCGGTGGCGTCTTCTTCCTCTTGCTCGGCGGTTTCAGGTTCCAGAATAAGGGCCCAGTAGTTGACCATCTCACGTAGCGAAGCGGTCCCGGCTTCGAAGCAGGTGTGGGGGTCCTCCCACAACAGCTCGTCGATCATTCTCCGGTTTTCGATCTTGAGGTTCCGGGTGCCGCTAATGACCACGTGTGCCTGGTCCCAGGTCATGATGCCCTGGCGCAGGCCCTGACGGGAGCGCGGCAGATCTTTGGCGAGGATCCGGAAGTCGTTGGTTCGTTTGGCCCCGCTCCGCGGGGACAGATGCATCGCCAGGGCAACGTCCCCGCTGGAGCCCCAGGCGGGGTTCGTCTCCTTGACCCCTGCCCGCTGCCGATCGGCGACCAGGGAATCCTGGTAGGCGACACTGTGGTCGGCCTGCTTCGCCGTGGCGGCGCATTTCAAGGTTTCCAGTGCGCCGACGGCGGTCACCGCCTCATGGGTTCCTGTCAGTACCGGGGCTCCGTTCACCGCGGCGGCCAGGGACAGGATCCCGTCGGTTCCGGTGCGGGCCAAGTGTTCGGCAACCAAGGCGTCCATGTCAGCCCCGTCGGCCAGCAGCGCCTCGTAGCCTAGGTTCCTGCCGCCACCACCGCTGGTGACGGCGGAAGGGGTGCCGTTCGATGACGTCGTTGCCATACCTCTATTTTAGAACCGGTCACCTACAATTGGAAGATATTTTCATGAATATTAGAAAATATGTTCTAGTGAGGGTGGGGGCCGCCCACCCTTCCCGTCGAGTGCCTTCCCGCTCGGGCGCAGCCGGGAAAGATGCCGCCAAAACCCCGATCCCGGGAAACGGCGGCACATGCCGTTGTTCCTGCGGTGGGACCCCTAGGCCACGGAGCTGCCGAAGAGCAGGCCGAGGACGTAGGTGACCGCCGCGGCGCCCAGGCCGATGGCCAGCTGGCGCAGTCCGCGCTTGGCCGGGGAAGCGCCGGAAAGCAAGCCGACCACGCCGCCGGTGGCCAGCAGGGCGATGCCCACCAGCACCGCGGAGAGCAGGATCGCGGGGGTGCCGCCCATGCCGAAGATGAACGGCAGGATCGGGATGACAGCCCCGGAGGCAAAGAAGCAGAAGGACGCGGAAGCCGCACCCATGGCGGAACCGATTTCCTCGTGCTCCCGGGTATCGGCGGCAACCTTGAGCTCGGAGCGCAGGGACGTGGAGGGGTTGCAGTCGCAGGAGTAGATGCCCATGCGTTCGGCGGCCCGGTGCGCCGCGTCCTCGTCGCTCATGCCGCGGGCCTTGTAGACCAGTACCAGCTCGTTGGCATCCAGGTCGAGGTCCGGCGCCGCGGCCAGGGTCACCTCCGTGGGCTTGGAAGCCAGGAGCAGCTCGCGCTGGGAGCGCACCGAGACGTATTCGCCCGCGGCCATCGACAGGGCGCCGGCGAGCAGCCCGGCGATGCCGGAGAAGAGCACGAAGGTGGTTGCCACGCCGGTGGCGCCGATGCCCATGACCAGGGCCAGGTTGGAGACCAGGCCGTCGTTGGCGCCGAAGACCGCCGCGCGGAAGTTGCCCGAAAGCCGATTGCGGCCGCGGGTGGCCAGGCCGCGCACGACCTCCTCGTGGACGAGTTCGTCGGCGGCCATCTGGCGGCTGGCATCGGTGTCTGCGGCATAGGGGGAGTTGCCCTCGGCGCGCTGGGCCAGGGCCAGGACGAAGACCGAGCCGAAGTGCCGGGCCAGGAAGCGGAGCATGGTGCGCCGGATCGAGGGCCGGGTGCGCTTCTCGGCCTGCTCGCCCAGCAGCGAGCGCCAGTGTTCCTCGTGGCGGGTTTCTGCGGCTGCAAGTCCCAGCAGGACCGCGCGTTCCTCGCCCTGGCGCTTGTTGGCCAGCTCGCGGTAGACCGCGCCCTCGGCGATTTCGTCGGCCAGGTACTGGCGCCAGCGCTTGATCTGGGCGGGAGTGGGGGTTGGCGCTTGTTGCGTCATGCTCTCATCCTCATGTGGGCGTTCACGGCCCCGGGAGGCCATGAGGTGGGGAGGCCCAGCAGGAATACTTTGTGGGTACGTTGAGCCTCGGGCCACCAGGGTGGACCGAAGGTCTCGTTCGCCCAAGGCCGGGCTGGATTGCCCGTGGCCTCAGGTGGTTTGCCGGGTTACAACGCTGTAACCAGTATGTCGACGCACCGCTTTCCCGCCATTTCGGCGGGCCTGGGAACTACTCCCCTTCAACCCACGAGTGTAGCGCTCGGGAGGGCAAGTGAAAATTCGCTGAGACTAAAAATCCGGGCCTGGCCAGCCGGCTTTCCGGCCCGGGGAACACGCACCGACAGCTCCCCGGTGCGGGCGTCGAAGCGCGGCGAACCGACGGCGTTGGCCAGGGCCGCGGCCAGGGCCGGGGCATCGGCAACATGGTAGCTGTGCCAGGAACCCGCCAGTCGCAGTTCAACGACCGAGCGGTGGACATCGAGCAGGGGCAAAACGGAGATGGAAGATGCCATGGCGGGGGAGGCGGCCTTTCGTCAGCTCTTGCCGGGGCCAAGTGGTCCGCGGCCGCTTCTTCATCCGAACCACCCATGAACCTGGGGTTGGTGTGCGTCTTAGTCGGAGCTTGCCGACGCATCTCGTGAAGCTGGTGACAACTTTACCGCGATTCGGAGGCCCGCAGGATATTTGCCTGCAATTCCTTCCATGCCGAGTCGTCGTAGGGCGGCATGTTGGTGATGTCCCGGCGCAGCCCGGTGGAACCGTCGATGAGCTCCCGCAGGATGTCTGCATGCCCCGCGTGGCGTGCGGTCTCCACGTTCATGTGCAGCAGCAGGCGTCCGAGCGTGGTGTCGCGTTTCTCCGGCGCCCACCAGGGAACCGTTGCCGGGGCGTCCAGCGGGAGGGCCTCGATGTTGCGGTTGGCCGCGTCGATGGCCCGGCGGTAGAAGGCCAGGATCTCGGCGCACGGGACATCCGCGGGGACCCACATGTCGGCGCTGACTTCGGGATCGGCCATCAGTGCGTCGTAGCGTCCATCGTCGACCGTGAATCCGAGGCATCCCACGAAGTATCCGTACTCGACGGAGGCCAGGTGCTGGATCAGGCCCAGGATATTGGTTCCCGAGCCAACCATGGGGCGGGTCATTTCCCGCTCGCTGAGCCCTTCGACCTTCCAGAGCATTGCTTCGCGGGTGTTGTTCAGGTACGTGGCGAGGTGGTCCTTGAGATCGTCCATGGAGCCCAGCCTAGGAGCGCGGCGGCCCGGCTGGGAAGGGCGGCCGCAAAAACAGCGAAGCCCGTCCTCGCGGCGTGCGCGACGACGGGCTTCCTTGGTGCTGCGTTTCCGGGCGGGGAATCCGGCGCTAGTGCCCGCCGACTTCGGTGAGGTCGGCACCCTCGGTGTCGCCCTGCCCGGCGACCCGCGCGTTCCACCGGGTGATGACCGATGCATCGGTGGGCCGGGTGAGCAGGGAGACGACGACGAAGGTCAGCGCGGAAGCAATGAGCCCGTAGTAGATCGGCTCGTTGGCGTAGATGCCGTCGAAGCGCTGCTCGGCGCCGATCTCCAGGACGATCATGGTGCCCAGCGTGACGATGGATCCGGCAGCCATGGAGGCGGCCGCGCCCAGCCCGTTCCCTCGCTTCCAGATCAGCCCGCCGATGATGGCCACCAGCAGCCCGCCGACCAGGATGTCGTAGGCAATGGTCAGTGCCGCGACCACGTCGGAGACCATGATGGCCAGAACGATCGTGACCACTCCCAGCAACAGCACCCAGATGCGGTTGGCGCGCACGTCGTGCTCGGGGTTTTCGTTGCTGTTCACGTGCAGCTGCTTGCCGAACCAGCTGGCCACGAACGGGGTGACGTCGGTGCGGGCCACGGTGGCCGCGGCGATCAGGGCACCGGAGGCGGTGGACATCATGGCTGCGACCGCGGCTGCCAGCACCAGGCCGCCGACGGCGACGGGCAGCAGCTGCGTGGCGACCTCCGCGTAGACCACGTCCTTGTTGGTGTCGGCGCCGATGATGTCCGGCAGGGCGACCTTGGCGGCCATGCCGATGATGGCGCCGGCGGCGCCGTAGAGCACGCAGTAGATGCCGGCGGTGGTGCCGCCCCAGCGGGCCACCTTCGGGGTCTTGGCGGTGAAGACGCGCTGCCAGATGTCCTGGCCGATGAGCAGGCCCAGGGTGTAGACCACGAAGTAGGTGATGATGGACTGCACGCCGATGCCGGTGAAGCTGAAGAACTCGTCCCCGATGCGCTCGCGGATCCCATTCATGCCGCCGGCGGCGTTCAGGGCGAAGGGAAGCATCAGGAAGAAGATGCCCACGGTCTTGATGACAAACTGGACCTGGTCGGCCAGGGTGATGGACCACATGCCGCCGATGGTGGAGTAGATGACCACGATGACCCCGCCGATGGCGATGGCCATCCAGCGTTCCCAGCCGAAGAGGACCACGAAGATCGTCGCGTAGGCGCTGGTGGAGGTGGCGCAGAGCATCAGCGTGTAGGCGAGCATGACGATGCCCGAGGTGTTGGTCGCCGACTTGCTGCCGTAGCGCAGGGTGAGCATCTGCGAGACCGTGAAGATCTTCAGGCGCTGCAGCGTGGGGGCGAAGAGCAGCGAGAGCAGGATGACTCCGGCTCCGATCGCCACGACCAGCCACATCCCGGAGATGCCCCACTTGTAGCCCAGGCCAACGCCGCCCACGGTGGAGGCCCCGCCCAGGACCACCGCCGCCATGGTCCCGGTGTACAGGAACGGGCCCAGCCGCCGGCCGGCCACGAGGTAGTCGCTGCTGTTCTTGGTGCGCGATTTTCCCCACCAGCCGAAGATGAGCATGGCCGCCAGGTAGGCGGCGACAATCGTGCCATTGATGAATTCCATGAGGGTGCGCCTTATGTTGGGAACGGGACCGGAAGGCAACGCGGGGTGCCTGATAGTAAACTTTTGTTGTTCTACAGGCTAATGTGAGGTGTCGCACACGTCAATTGCGCCTAAGCTGGATGAACCCAATATTTCTTTGAGCCCCCATGGAGACCCGTGCCAATGAAAGCCCTGCCCGTCGAGCCCAGCAGTGCTTCCCTGGCCATTGGCTCGCGGATCCGGGCGGCGCGGCATGCCCAGCGCCTGACCATCGACCAGGTTGCCGAATCCACGGGGCTGACCAAGGGTTTTCTCTCCCGGGTGGAACGCGATCTGACGAGCCCGTCGGTGGCATCGCTGGTGACCCTGTGCCAGGTGCTCTCGATGGAGGTCGGCGAGCTCTTCACGCAGCCTGACACGCACGTGGTCAGGCTCGCCGACGCGCCGCGGATCTCGATGGGCGGCAAGGGCATCGTCGAGCAGTTGGTGACGGCGCGTTCGGAGCGCCGCCTGCAGGTGATTCGCGCGGTCATCGCCCCGCACGGGGAGGGCGAGAAGGAGCTCTACGCGGTGGATTGCGAAGTCGAGGTGCTCCACGTGCTTGCGGGGCGCTTCGTGTTGATTTTCGCGAACGAGCGCTTCGACCTCGAGGCGGGGGACACCGTGACCTTCCCCGGGCGCGAGCCGCACAGCTGGATGAACCCGACGGGCGAGGAAGCCGTCGTCACCTGGACGCTGGTCCCCGCCGCATCGCGCTAGGACCGGTTGCCCAACCCGCGGAAAAGACCTCCAGCAACCACTGCCCGCAGGCCGCTTGTTCGGGCACGGAGTGCGTTGAGATGGCCGCTGCGTCCCGCGGCGGCGCATAGCGCAGGGGGGAAGCAACGAAAATCCCGGTCAAAAGCAGGGCGAACACGGTCCCGATCGTGCAGAGCCGTGTCATGACCGCGGTCGTCCTCGCCTGAAGCCGGCGCCGCGCCCAGGCGAGCAGGCCGATCCCGGCCAGTCCGCCCGCGGTGTTGACGACAAGGTCGGTGGCATCCGAACTCCCAAGGGCCAGGACGTACTGGGTGAGCTCCAGCGCCGCGCTCGCCCCGGCGACCACGCCTGCGGCCTTCCACCACTGCCGTGACGGCGCGAGCAGGCCAAGGTAGAGACCGAAGGGCGCGAAGAGCAGGAAATTCGCGACGACTTCGAAAGGTGCGCTCGCACCGAACCCGGAACCGGGGGCGAACGGGACCAACTTGAGTTGGCGAAGCGCGCCGCCGCCGACGTGCGGGACCTCGAGCTTCCACAGCACGATCCAGGCGAGTAAGCCGAGATAGGCAACGAACAGCGCGACCAACAAGGCACGCCCGCCCCCTCGGGACGGATTCTTTTCCACGGCAGACCCACCAGGCTCCACGACAAACGACAGGGACCTTGCAATCCTAGGCCGTGTTGGCAAGCCCGCGGCGCGCTTTGCCTGGCGTGAGGGTCCGATGCCCTAGCCCACGTGCACCCAGGGACGCTTGCTGATCGCAGGTTCGGCCTCGCGCAGCACCTCGCGGGTCAGCGGGGCGATCTCGCCCTGGCCCAGGAAGATGAAGCGCAACAGGTTGCGCACCGGGTTCCCCTCGGTCCAGCGGAAGTAGATGTGCGGCATCACGCCCGTCTTGTCGCGGATTTCAAGGCAGATCGCGGCAATGGCGGTGGGGACGGAGGGCGCCTCGGCCTGCAGGATCTTGTACCCATGCCGGGTGGTCCCGGAAACCGAAATGTCCTGGGCGAAGTCCGAGAAGTCCGAGACCTTGATCTCGATGAAGACCACGGGCGCATCCTCGGGCAGGTGGCTGGCCATCCTGGCGTGGGCAAGCTTGTGCCGGTAGCGGGCCGCCGAGAGACGGACCGGCTCATGGGCGATGATCCGCACCATCGAATCCCGGCTGGAAGTCTCGATGATCCTTACGGCTTCCTCGTCCAATGTCACCGAGGTGGCCCGCAACTCCGTGGAACGGCGGAAACGCGAAACCAGGGAGACGACGATGATCCCGGCGATGAAAAACCCCGCAATCCGGATGCCGTCGGGGCGTTCGACGACATTGGCCCCGGTGGTGTAAATGAAGATGACCGAGGTGATGCCGAAGCCAATGGTCCGCCACCGCTGTCCCTGGCGCTTGGCGGAGATGGTCACCGCCACCGCGGCCGAAGCCATGAGGACCAGCACGCCTGTGGCGTATGCGGCGCCCTGGGCGTCGACGCTTGCCTCGAAGAGGATGGTGATGGCCACGGCGATGGCAATGAGCACCAGCACCAGCGGCCGGATGGCCCGGGCCCACTCCGGGGCCATGCCGAAGCGCGGCAGATACCGGGGGATGAGGTTGAGCATCCCCGCCAGGGCGGAGGCCCCGGCGAACCACAGGACTAGGATCGTGGACAGGTCGTAGATGCTGCCGAACCCATCGCCGAGCATCGAATGGGCCAGGAACGACAGGGCGCGGCCGTTGGCCTCGCCACCGGGCTGGAATTCCGGGGCGGGAATCAGCAGGGTGGTGACCACCGAGGAGAAGACCAGGAACACGCTCATGGTCAGTGCCGCGGTGAGCAGAAGTTTCCTGGCCCCGGCGACGCGTCCGCGCGGATTGGCCTCGGTGTCCCCGGCGCCATTTCGGATTTGGGGCATCACTGCCACCCCGGTTTCGAAGCCGGACAGGCCCAAGGCCAGCTTGGGGAAAACGATCAGGGCGATGGCAATCATCATCCAGGGATTTGAATGCGTGGCCGTCAGGTTCAGCCACCAGTGATCCACGGGGGCGGGGTTGTTCACCAGTGACGCCACCGCAACGGCAATGACGACGAGGTTGAGCAACAGGTAGGTGGCGACCAAGCCAACGGCCAGCCCAATGACTTCATGGAAGCCGCGCAGGAACAATGCCCCGAGCAACAGGATGAGGACCAGCGTAATGGTGACTTGTTGCCCATGGAACCAACTCGGGGCGAACGGGTTCTCAATGATGTGAGCCGTGGCGTCCGCCGAGGAGAGCGTAATGGTGATCATGAAGTCCGTGGCGGCGAAGCCCAGCAGCACCAGGACAAATAGCTTGCCCTTCCAGTGTGGCAGCAGGCGCTCGAGCATGGAGATCGACCCTTGGCCGTGCGGGGATTCATTGGCCACGCGGCGATAGACGGGAAGCGCAGCGCACAGGGTGACGGCCACGAGCAGTAGCGTGGCCAGCGGGGCCAATGCCCCGGCCGCCAGCGCGGCAATGGCGGGCTGGTAGCCGAGCGTTGAAAAGTAGTCGAGGCCCGAGAGGCACATGACCTGCCACCAGCGGTGCCCGGTCGGCTTGGCACCGGGGGTTTCGGCATGTTCGTGACCTGCGTCGGTGTCCTTCAGCCACCTCGAAAGGCGCGTTGGCTGGGGTTGGGATCGTGCGGGCGAAACAGGTCTGGGAAAGCCCGAAATTTTCTTCACGAGAGGGAACGCTACTCCTGCGTCAATGGGTCTGGATATAGCTGCTGACAAATAGTTTTGGTGATGTGCGCGACAGTTCCTACTTTGACATTTCCCCTGCGAAAAGCAACCATTTTGTAGCGGCATACGCAGGGAGGTCGTTCCCTGGGTTGCACCCGCCTGCTTAAGGACAATGCTTGTGAGTTCCCTGCCCGAAGATCCCGCCTCGGTTCCTTGGCGACCCAAGCGGCTCTGGGCACCTTGGTGGCTCGCGTTGATTCTGGGCTCGGCAGTCGGCGTCACGTTGACATTGCTTCGGGCCTCCAGGGCCTACGTGATTCCCGGGGCGATCGCCCTGGCCGTAATCATCATCGTGATCAGCGTCGCCACGATCCTGCGCCGGCAATTCCACCCGGAGGCCCTGGAGCCCCCGATGTCGCTGTCCTATTTATTGTGGATGGTGCTGTTGATATTTCTTGTGGGTCCTATCCAGGTGATGCTGCTGCCGACGAATCCACAGGAAATCATCGCGAAGGCTCTGGCTTTGTCCGTGGGAATCTCCGTCTGCATGTACGCGGCCGATCGCGCCTTGTTTGCCGGATTTTCGAGACGCAAGGGTCCCAGGCAAACTGCCTGACGTTTGCCTTTCCCGAATGGAAAGACGAGACTTTCCGTAACGGAAAGTGAGGGCTTGCGTGTCCGACGAAAAGTCCTGGCCCGCGGGGCTTGATCCACGCGAGGCGCTCGCCGAGGTCGACGGCGTCTCCGGGGCCATGGTGCACTCCACCGAGGCCCCTCGCGGCCTTATGCTTGCACTCGTGCTTGTCGTGTCGACCATCGTGGCACTGGTAAATGTCATTTCATGGCCCGCCCTTCTTGGCGTGGGTGCGCTCTTGGTGTCATTGGGCGTTTGGTACCTGCTCGTGATGCGCAAGCGGCCCAAGCCGCGCCCCATCCTGAGCCACTCGGGACCCTACGTGTTGAACGCGTTCTTGCTCATGCTCGTCATGCAGGCCGGCCGATTTTGGGTGCCGCGGTCGTGGTGGGAAGTTGCCGCCAAGTGGGTTGTCGTCTTTGCCGTTTGTTGGTACGCCATGTCCCGCATGCGGGCTGCCGCCATCAAGAGCCGACTCGAGGACGCCAATGAGCGCCCCGTCTAATCCGGCCGCGTTTGACGACCTGATCCACGCGCCCGTGCGCCTGCGCATCTGCGCTTCCCTGGCTCCGGTGCAGTGGGTCGAATTTGCCCAGCTGCGCGATGCGCTGGGGATTGCCGACTCGGTGTTGAGCAAGCACCTCAAGCAGCTGGTTGATGCGCACTATGCCCATATCGAGCGCTTCGCCAAGGGCGGGCGCAGCCATGTCAGGGTGGCGCTGACCTTAGGCGGGCGCAGGGCCTATGTCGGGCACGTGTCGGCGTTGCGGGCCATGCTCGACAGCGAGTTGTAACGGCGGGATGACCTTCGAGCCTTGACTGTAAGTCGCGCCACAAATAGCATACAGGGCAACGGTTGTTTCATATTGAGCAACAAGGCATGTTCGGCGCCCGGTGCTGCCGGAAACCCCTAAGGGAGAAGATCGTGGAAGAAATCCGCATTGAAGACAACGGAAACATCGGGCCCATCGATGCCTCCAAGATTCCACGTTTCGCCGGCCTGGGGACCTACGCCAGGCTCCCGCGCATCGACCAGGTCCCGGCCGCCGACATCAAGGTCGTGGGTGTCCCGTTCGATGCAGGCGTTTCCTACAGGCCAGGTGCCCGCTTCGGTTCCACGCACATCCGTGAATCCTCCCGGCTGCTGCGCCCCTACAACCCGGCACTGAAGGTCTCGCCCTTTGCCCAGGCCCAGGTGGTCGACGCCGGGGACATGGCGGTGAACCCGTTCAACATCAACGAGGCCATCGAGACCATCCAGCAAAACGCATTGGACCTGACCGCCGACGGCTCGACGCTGGTGACCCTGGGCGGGGACCATACCATCGCGCTGCCGCTGCTGCGCGCCGCAGCGGAACGCGCGGGGAACCCCGTGGCCATGCTGCACTTCGACGCGCACCTGGACACCTGGGACACCTACTTCGGTGCCGAGTACACCCACGGCACGCCCTTCCGCCGCGCGGTGGAGGAGGGCATCCTCGACACCGAGGCCATCTCCCACGTGGGCACCCGCGGTCCGCTCTACGGCAAGAAGGACCTGGAAGACGACAAGCGCTTCGGCTTCGGCATCGTGACCAGCTCGGACGTCTACTACCAGGGCGTCACCGAAATCGTGCACAAGCTGCGCGACCGGATCGGCAACCGCCCGCTCTACATCTCCGTGGACATCGACGTGCTGGACCCGGCCCACGCCCCGGGCACCGGAACGCCCGAGGCCGGCGGCATCACCAGCCGCGAACTGCTTGAGATCATCCGCGGACTGCGCGGCATGAACATCGTGGGCGCCGACATCGTCGAGGTCGCCCCCGCATACGACCACGCCGAAATGACCGGCGTTGCCGCTTCGCACGTCGCCTACGACCTGATCTCGCTGATCAGTGACAAGCGCGCCACCGACAAGGCCGCCAAGGCATGAGCCAGAACGACATCGACGAGGTGGGCACGCGCAACGGCGGGGACCTGGTCATCGAGACCCTCGAGGCACTGGGTGCCCACACGGTCTTCGGCATCCCCGGCCAGCACGCGCTGGGACTCTTCGACGCGCTCTCGCGCTCGAAGCTGCACTTCGTCTCCTCCCGCGTGGAAAACAACTCCGCCTTCGCCGCCGACGGCTATGCCCGGGCCACCGGGGAGGTCGGGGTGCTCTTCCTCTCCACCGGGCCCGGCGCGCTGACCTCCCTGGCCGGGCTGCAGGAGGCCTACGCCACGAGCGTGCCCATGGTGGTGGTCGCCAGCCAGATCCCGCTGGACGGGCTCGGCGCCCGGCGCAAGGGGATGCTGCACCAGCTCGATGACCAGAAGGCCTCCGCGGCCAACGTCACCAAGTCCCAGCGCACCGTGCACCACGCCTCCGGCATCCCCTCGGCCATCCAGGACGCCTGGGCCGATGCGATCACCGTGCCGCAGGGCCCGGTCTGGGTCGAGGTCCCGCAGGACGTGCTGCTGGCCCCGGTGCTGGTGCCGCCGGTCATCGACGCGCTGGCCGAGGCCTACGAGCACCCGCCCCGCGTGGAGCTCATCGACGAGGCGGTCCGCTGGCTCGCCAAGGCCAGCCGCCCGGTGATCGTGGCCGGGGGAGGGGTGCGCCGGGCAGGGGCGCAGGGCGCGCTGCTCGCGGTGGCCGAGACGCTGCGCGCCCCGGTTCTCTGCTCGCCCGGCGGCAACGGCGCCTTCGGCTGGAACCACCCGCTGTCCCTGCAGTCCTGGGTCGAGGACCGCCACGTCACCGAGGTCCTGGAGGACGCGGACGTGCTGATCGTGGTGGGTTCGGCCCTCGGCGAGGTCACCAGCAACTACTTCACCCTGGAGCCGCGCGGGCACCTGATCCAGATCGACGCCGAGCCGCGCGTGCTCGAATCCAACCGTCCCGCCCTGGGCATCCGGGCCGACGCCAAGGCGGCGCTGGAATACCTGGGCGAGGCGCTGGGCAAGCTCGAGGGCGGGACCGCCGCCGACTGGCACGGGCAGAGCCCCGAAGCGGTCGTGGCCGAGACCCTGGCCAAGGTCGCGGCGAGGCTCGATGCCCAGGACCTGGCCAAGGAACGCACATTCATGGCGGACATCCGTCAAGCTGTGCCCGATGACATGCAGACCTTCTGGGACATGACCATCTCCGCCTACTGGGGCTGGAGCTGCTGGGATGCCAAGAGCGGCGAATTCCACTCCGCGCAGGGCGCCGGCGGCCTGGGCTTCGGCTTCCCCTCCGCCATCGGCGGGGCGCTGGGGCTGCAGGTCGCGGGCAAGACGCCGGCGCAGGCGCGCGTACTGGCGGTCTCGGGAGATGGCTCGGCCATGTACTCGATTGCCGAGCTGGCAACCGCCAGGCAGCACAATGCGCCGGTCACCTGGCTGATCGTCGATGACGGCGGCTACGGGATCCTGCGCGAATACATGGTCGGGACCTTCGGCAAGGCCACCGCCACCGAGCTGGTGCGCCCCGACTTCGTGGCGCTGGCGCAGTCCTTCGGGGTTCCGGCCCGCTTGGTCGAGCCGGAAAACGTGCGCGAGGCACTCGAAGAGTCCTTCGCCGCCGAGGGCCCCAACGTCGTGGTGGTGCAGACGCTGCTGAAGATGTTCGCGCCGACCCACCTGGGCTAGCTGCCACACCTCCATGCGGCGGCGCGGGCCCCCGGACCGATGCATGAGTCGGTCCGGGGGCCCGCACTTTTTCGCCTAGGGCAGGGTTCCGACATAGGCCGTCAGGGCGTCGCGCACGAAGGACGCGCCCTCGACTCCGCCGTAGTTCGCGGCGAACCTCTCGTCCGCCACATACATCTCCGCCAGTCCCAGGACGTAGGCCTTGGTGTCGGCCCGCGGGTCCGACGCCGGGGTCCCCGGAATGCCAGTCAGCCATTCGACATGGCGCCGGGCCAAGTCCTGGGCCCGAGGGGAATCCGGGGTGGTTCCGGCGTCCCTGGCCGCGGCGATCCAGGCGCTGCCCAACTCCTTGGCCATCAGCTTCCAGGATTCCTGCCCATCCTTGCCCAGGGAGCGCCACCAGGCGTCGGAACGGGCGTAGGGATCCTTGCCCCAGCGCTGTTCCACTTCTTGCTGGTGCACCGTGTGGTCAAATCCGTCAAACATGTCCTCTGCCATGAGCTTCCCTCTTCCTTGCAGTGAATCGATGGTGTGTTGCACCGCAGTGATCTGCCGTGCCAAACGATCCTGTTCGAGCCGCAGCATGGCCAAATGCGTCGTCAAGGCCGAGGCCTCGTCCGCTTCGGCCTTGATGACCTCGGAGATCTGCGGAAGGCCGAGTCCCAGCTCGCGTAGCAACAGGACGCGCTGCAGCCGGATCAGTGACGCCTCGTCGTAGTACCGGTACCCGTTGTGCCCGATGCGGCTGGGCGGCAGCAGCCCGATGTCGTCGTAGTGGCGCAGCGTGCGGCTGGTGGTGCCGGCAAGCTTGGCGACCTGTTGTATCGACCGTTCCATGAAATCAACGGTAATTCTTGACGCGACGTCAATGTCAAGGGGGTGCGGACGCAGGGTTCGAGGGCCACCCGCCACAGGTGCCGCTTCAGCTTGCATGTGGGAGATCCAGGCAACGAGAGAGCAACGTCCCGGCTATCAGGTCCTCTCATGTTGGGCCCGGGAATCGGTTCCCCCGCGTTGAAGGCTGGAATCCCAATGGGGCGCCCGTGCTCACCGGTGAATCGCCTTGCGCGCGTTACCGTGCCGCTTCCGGATCCTCTGGCGCCTTGTCCCGGCGTTCACGAATCAGATCCTTGTTTCGCACCAACCGCAAGACGGTGACAAGGAGCAGTCCTCCGAGAATGTTGAACAGCAACGAATAGCCAAACCAGCCCAGCCAATCCAGATAGTCCAGCGGGACCCCGGCCTGGATCGCGCCAAAAATAAACAGCGAATCAAGGACCGAATGGAACAACTGCAGCCCCACAAGCAGGAACCCGTCGGCCACGGCCACCGCCATCTTTGCCACGTCCGAGTCGGTTCCGAGCTGCATGCGCGTCATCAGCGTGATGGTGCTCCCGGCAAGTATGGCCAAACAGACCGACTGCAAGGTGAATCCAGCTTCCACAAAGTGCAGGGCAGAAGCCTCCAGCTCGGGCGTCCACTGTGGAAAAGCCTGCACCACGATCCACATGAACACCCACCCGCCAACGAGGTTCATCACCAATGTTCCGCCCCAGAGCTTGAAAAGCTGGCTCACGCTGGCTTCCTTGGCTGCCACCGCGGTGATCGGCACCAGGAAACCCTCGGTGAACAACTCGCTCTTGGCCAACAGCAAGGCGACCATTCCGATGCCGAAGGCCAGCCCCGCCAGCAGGTGGTTGTGCGTTTCGTGCATGACCGCCAAATAGGCCATGACACCGACGCCGACTTCCAGCCCGCCGAAGGTCCCGGTCACCAGAACCGTGGTCCAGTTCCTGGCCAGGCGCTGGGCCCCCTCCTCGACAATGCGGTCGAAGGCCTCCTCAATCTCCTCCTCCACCGGGGCGTCGTTGTCGCCAAGCTGTCGCCGACGTGCATCATCCGTCATCGTTTCCAACTTCCCGCTGCGTCGCGACATTGAGGTTTTGGACGGGCCCTGGAGTGCTGGACCTTGGTGATCAAAGGATGGCATCGCATGAAGGATCCGTCCATACTTGCCCGCTGAGTTGGCATTCGGCATCACCCCCCCCAGTCGGATGGGAGTCGCCTCGTTGTAGTACCGGTGCCGGTGGTGGCCAGGCGGCGCAGCATGCGGCTGGTGGTGCCCCGGGACGATGGCACCCGTGCGACCAGTCCTCATTCGACACGGCCTGAGAGCCTCCAACACCGGGGAGCCGGGCGCGAGCCTCACCGACCTCGGCCACGGGCAGGCACGGCAGCGGCAGGAACAAACCCCGGGCGAATGGGGGCCGGAGCCTGCAGCGAAGGCGTTTGGAGAAGCGGCCATGTAGCTGCTGGACGAACACAAAAGCTTCGGGCCGGCGAGAACCCCGGAAGGTTCCCGCCGGCCCGAAGCCGGAAAAAATTATCGTTCGCGCCGGTTGCTAGCGCAGCACCACGGTGCGGTTGGAGTAGAGGAACACGCGTCCCTCACAGTGCCACTTCACCGCGTTGGACAGGGCCTTGCATTCGGTGTCGCGCCCGGCGGCCACCAGGTCCGCGGGGGAGTAGGTGTGGTCGACGTCCTGGACCTGCTGGGAGATGATCGGGCCCTCGTCGAGCTCTGCGTTGACGTAGTGGGCGGTGGCGCCCACGGTCTTGACCCCGCGGTCCCAGGCCTGGTGGTAGGGCTTGGCGCCCTTGAAGGACGGCAGGAACGAGTGGTGGATGTTGATGGTCATTCCGGTGAGCTTGCGGCTGAGCTCGTCGCTGAGCACCTGCATGTAGCGGGCCAGCACCACCAGTTCCACGTCGAACTCGTCAATGAGCTCGAGCAGGCGCGCCTCCGCGGCCGGCTTGGTGTCCGGGGTGACCGGCACGTGGAAGAAGGGGATGTTGTGCCACTCGGCCAGCGATTGGTGGTCGGTGTGGTTGGAGACCACCGCAACCACGTCGATGGGCAGCTCGCCCAACCGTGCGCGGTGCAGCAGGTCGTTGAGGCAGTGGTCGAACTTGGAGACCATGATCAACACGCGCTTCTTGGTGCCCTTGGGCGCCAGCGTCCAGTCGATCCCGTATTCGTCGGCCAGGGCCGCGAAGTCGGTGCGCATGGACTCGGTCAGTCCCGGGGCGTCGGGTCCGGCGAAATCGACGCGCATGAAGAACTGCCCGGCGCGGCGGTCCCCGAAATGCTTGAGCTCGACGATGTCGCGGCCCTGGGCAAGCAGGAACCCGGTCACCGCATGGACGATGCCCGGGCGCTCCGGGCAGGCGACGGTGAGGATGTGTTCGACTTCAGTTTGTGTTTCCACTTTCGGCACTCCGATGCATGCGCGGCCGCCGGGGCCGCGCGAAGGGTGGTCTGTTGATTGCTGCTGGTATTCCGCTCGTTATCTTAGGTGCCGCTCGCCCGTAACCCCGCATCCTTCGCGGCGGTGTTGCGTCCACGGCCGCGGGCGGGCGGCCCCACCCACGGCGAGGGGAGGGGGCGCCCGCCCAAGGGGCGGCTTGCCGGAAAGGCGGGCGCCTAGTCGATGGGGGCGGAAGCGAATTCCGCCATGGCATCGAGCAGCCAGCGCGCCGTGTAGTCGGCGAAGGACGCACGCGGCAGCACCCGGAAGGTGTCCTCGGCGCTCTTCCACAGCACCACCGGGACCGGGCCGAGCACCGTGGTGATCGCGGTGCCCGTGGCGAAGCTGCGCGGGTGCAGGTCCGCCGGGCAGCCCTTCTCCAACACTTCCCGGGCGCTGGGGCCCGAGAGCTCGATGACGGTGCGGTTGGCCGAGAGGTCGACCACCTGCCCCGGGGCCTGTCCCAGCGCCTGGACCAGGTCGGCGAACAGCTCGGTGCCCTCCTGGGCCACGGCCAGGAACTCGTCCGGACCGCTCCAGATCACCGCGGTGCCCTCCGGGTTCCCGGCGACCTGGCCCACCGAGGCGGGCAGGCCCACGCCGGTTGCCGCGGACAGCGCCGCGTGCGCCTCGGTCCCCGGCTCGGCGCGCAGGCCGATCTGGGTGGTGAACGCGATCTCGCGCAGCTTCACGCCGCGTTCGCCTTGCACCGAGCCCTGCTCGAGTGCGGATGCCAGGTGCGCCAGCGGACTGGTGCGCAACACGGAAATATCAGTCAAAACCTGCTCAGCCATCTCGACGGCTCCCTTCGGAATCAAAAAGTACGGTTTCGCCCACAACGACGTCGACAAGCTTGCCATCGACGTACGCCTGCAGTTCCTCGCCGATGCGGTTTCGGCCGTTGGAAATCAGCGCCATCGCAAAGCTGCGACCCAGCGCCGGGGAGTGGTAGCTGGAGGTGACGAAGCCCTGCATCTTCACCGGAGCAATCTCCGGGGTGATACTGGTTCCGGCGTTCACCAGCTGGGTGCCCTCGGGCAGGCGGAACGACTTGTCCGCCGGCAGCACGGTGACCAGCTGCTTGCGGTCCTCGCGCTGGTTGTCTTTGCGGTCGAAGGAACGCTTGCCCACGAAGTCCTTGACCTTGGAGACGACCCATTCCATCGAGGCGTCCTGCGGGGTCACGGTGCCGTCGGTGTCCTGCCCGACGATGATGAAGCCCTTCTCCGCACGCAGCACGTGCATGGTCTCGGTGCCGTAGGGGGTGATGTTGAATTCCTCCCCGGCCGCCGCCACGTCCTCCCAGACCTTCAGCCCGTACCAGGACGGCACGTTGATCTCGTAGGCGAGCTCGCCGGAGAAGGAGATGCGGCAGACACGCGCCTGGATCCCGGAGGCCAGCACGGTCTCCTTGAAGGCCATGAACGGGAAGGACTCGTTCTCCAGGTCCAGCTCGGGGGCGAGCTTGGCCAGCACTGCGCGGGACTTGGGCCCCACGACCGCGACTGTCGATACCTGCTCGGTGACCGAGGTGCACTTGACGTCCAGCTCCGGCCATTCGGTCTGCAGCCATTCCTCCAGCCAGTCCAGCACGCCGGCGGCCCCGCCGGTGGTGGTGGTCATGAAGAAGCGGTCCTCGTCCAGGCGCAGCGTCACCCCGTCGTCGAAGATCATGCCGTCGGCCTTGCACATCAACCCGTAGCGGGCCAGCCCGGGCTTGAGCTTCTTGAACGCGTTGGTGTAGATGCGGTTCAGGAATTCGCCGGCGTCCTTGCCGCGGATCTCGATCTTGCCCAGCGTGGACGCGTCCATGAAGCCCACCGAGTCGCGCACGGCCTTGGACTCGCGGTACACCGCGGTGTCCATGTCCTCGCCTTCCAGCGGGTAGTACCAGGGGCGCTTCCACTGTCCGACGTCCTCGAAGAGCGCGCCGCGCTCCACATGCCACGGGTGGATGGAAGTCAGGCGGGCCGGATCGAAGAGCTCCCCGCGCTCGCGCCCGGCCAGGGCCGCGAAGGCCACCGGGGTGTAGGGGGCGCGGAACGCGGTGGTGCCGATGCCCGCCACGTCGTTGGTGCCCAGGGCCGAGGCGATCACGCCGATGGCGTTGACCCCGGAGGTCTTGCCCTGGTCGTTGGCCGTGGAGATCGAGGTGTAGCGCTTCACGTGCTCCACCGAACGCATGCCCGCACCGGTGGAACGCAAGACGTCCGCCACGGTCTGGTCGCGCTGGAAGTCCACGAAGTGGTTCTTGTAGTCTGCCGCGTCGCCCGCCAGCGATGGCACCAGCCACAGGGCGCGGGAAGCTCCGGGGGTCTCCACCGGTGCGCTGGGCACCGTGGCGGTGGTGCTGAAGCCCGCGGCGGTCGCCGCGTCGGCGCCGGCGCGCGCGCCCTCGGCCAGCGCGGAGGCCAGCTCGAGGCGCCCGTTCATGGCCCCTGCCGTCTGCTGGTCGGCCACCGGGTGCGCCGGGACGAACGCGGAGAGCGCCTCGTTCCAGCCCAGGCGGCGTTCGCGCTGGGAGTGCAGGTGCACCACGGGGTTCCAGCCGCCGGAGACCGCCAACACGTCTGCGTCGATGGTCTCGGTGTCCCCGGTCAGCGCCCCGGCGGCGTCGATGCCGCTGATGGTGACAGCGGCCAGGGAGCCGTCGGCGCCTGCCGCGGTGTCGGCGACCACGGAGCCGAGGACGACCCGCACTCCGCGGGCCGAGACCTCGGTGGCGCGGATCGACGGCTCCTCGCGGGCGTCGATGACCGCGGCGACGGTGGTCCCGGAGGCCAACAGGTCCTCGACCAGCGCGTAGGCCGAGTCGTTGGTGGTGGCCACGACCACTTCGTTGCCCACCTGCACGCCGTAGCGGTTGAGGTAGGAGCGGGCCGCGGCGGCCAGCATGATGCCCGGGCGGTCGTTGTTTTCGAAGACCAGCGGGCGCTCGTGCGCGCCGGTGGCCAGCACGACCTGCTTGGCACGGATGTGCCAGATGCGCTCGCGGGAGACCCCGGCGCCCAGCTCGCCGGTGAGGTGGTCGGTGCGGCGCTGGACGGCCACGAAGTAGTTGGCGTCGTAGCTGCCGAACGCGGTGCTGCGCGAGAGGTGGGTGAACTCCTCGGCTTCCGCCAGCGCTGCGCGGGTCTCGGCGATCCACTCGGCGGCGCTCTTGCCGTCGATGGTTTCGGTGGAGGCCGAAAGCAGCGAGCCGCCGGCCTCGGGCTGCTCGTCGATGAGGATGACGCGGGCGCCGGACTTGGCCGCCTCGCGGGCCGCCGCCAGTCCGGCGGGGCCGGCGCCGACGATGAGCACGTCGGTGTGCACGTGCTTGCGGTCGTAGATGGCCTCATCGGTGCGCGGGTCCAGCTGGCCCAGGCCCTGCAGCAGGGTCACGTCCATGCCGTCGGTGAGTTCCACGGTGGTGGCCGGGAGCATCGATTCGTTCACGTGGCCGGCCCAGCGGGCGCCGACCTTGATCAGCGCGTTGGATTCCTCGACGCCGGCGGAGACGATGCCGCGCGGGCGCTTGAGGTAGAGCGAGTCGCCGCAGGCCCGGATGCCGGCGCCGAGCATGGCCGAGGCCACGGTGTCCCCGGCGAAGCCGGAGAAGGGCTTGCCGTCAACGGTGAAGGAGAGTTCGCGGGTGCGGTCGATGCGGGCCGAAGCCGTTGCTTCCGCGCCGAGTCGGTGCGAAGAGGTGGTGCTCACTTGGTTCCTCCCTGTGCCGGGGCGTTGGTGGTCTTGAGGGGCTGGGGCTCGCCGGGCTTGTAGACGGCCTTGAATTCATAGGTCACGGTGTCGCGCACCGCGTTGAACCAGCGGCGGCAGCCGGCGGAGTGGACCCAGCGTTCGGCGAAGAGCCCCTTGGGGTTCTGCCGGTAGAACAGGTACTTGGCCCATTCGTTGTCGTTCAGGGCCGAGGGGTCCTCGGGGTAGGCCACGTGGGCCTCGCCGCCGTAGCCGTATTCGGTCTCGTTTCGGGGCCCACACCAGGGGCATTCGATGAGCATCATTTTGTGTGGATCCCTTTCTAGTGGGCCACGGCTGCGGCGCCGTGTTCGTCGATGAGGTGGCCGGTCTCGAAGCGCTCGATGGAGAAGCCGGCGTTCAGCTCGTGCGCCTCGTCGTTGGCGATGGTGTGGGCGAAGGTGTAGCCGGCGCCCGGGGTGCCCTTGAAGCCGCCGGTTCCCCAGCCGCAGTTCACGTAGAGCTGGTCGATCGGGGTCTTGGAGACGATCGGGGAGGCGTCCATGGTGGTGTCCACGATGCCGCCCCAGGTGCGCAAGACATGCGCCCGGGCGAAGATCGGGAAGAGCTCGACGGCGGCTGCCATCTGCTCCTCGATCACGTGGAAGGCGCCGCGCTGGCCGTAGCCGTTGTAGCTGTCGATGCCCGCGCCCATGACCAGTTCGCCCTTGTGGGCCTGGGAGACGTAGACGTGCACGTGGTTGGACATGACGACCGTCGGGTGGACCGGTTCGTGCAGCTCGGAGACCAGTGCCTGCAGCGGGTGGGACTGGATCGGCAGGTCGAAGCCGGCCTGCTCGGCGAGCACCGAGGAGTGCCCGGCGCCGCAGAGCGCGACCTTGCCGGCGTTGATGGTGCCGCGGGAGGTCTTGACCCCGGTGACCCGGTTGCCGTCCTTGATGAAGCCGGTGACTTCGCAGTTCTGGATGATGTCCACGCCCATCTCGTCGCACTTGCGGGCGAAGGCCCAGGCGACGTGGTCGTGCTTGGCGATGCCCGCACGCGGCTGGTAGGTGGCGCCCATGACCGGGTAGCGGATGTCGTCCCCGATGTTGATGATCGGGCACAGCTCCTTGACCTGCTCGGGGGTGATCCACTCGGCGTCCACGCCGTTGAGCTGGTTGGCCCCGACCCGGCGCATCGATTCGCGCACATCTCCCAGGGTGTGGGCCAGGTTCATGACCCCGCGCTGGGAGAAGAGGAAGTCGTATTCCAGTTCCTCGGGCAGCTGCTCCCAGAGCTTCAGGGAGTGCTCGTAGATGCCCGCGGATTCGTCCCAGAGGTAGTTGGAGCGAATGATGGTGGTGTTGCGGGCCATGTTGCCGCCGGCCAGCCAGCCGCGTTCCAGCACGGCGATGTTGGTCATGCCGTGGTTCTTGGCCAGGTAGTAGGCGGTGGCCAGGCCGTGCCCGCCGCCGCCGACGATGACTGCGTCGTAGGAGGACTTGGGTTCCGGGTTGCGCCAGAGGAATTCGGGGTGCTCGGGGAGGATGTCGGCCATGTTCTTATGCTCCAATCGGGGCGAGGTTCGGGTAGAGCGGGTGTGCGTTGGCCAGGGCGTGGACGCGGTCCTTCAGGGCCGCGAGCGTCGCCTCGTTGTTTTCCTGGGTTCCGGCGATGAGGGTCTCGGCGATGATGTCCGCGACCTCCACGAACGCCGCCTCGGAGAAGCCGCGGGTGGCCAGCGCCGGGGTGCCGATGCGCAGCCCGGAGGTGACCATCG